>DAIOXG010000069.1:0-8810 GCA_036758085.1 Prevotella sp.
AATTATTGCAAACTTGGAAATAACCATTGCTAAGTTTGCAATAAAGAATTTAGCGCAATCATTCATTGTTATTATTTCTCCTATTATTCTTTATTCATAACTGCCAGAAAACTTTATGACTTTATGCCGATTTTTATTTGCCCGACTTAAAAATCATCAATTTTAGGTATTTCGTAGATAATAAAAGCGCATTATATTTGCAACGGAATATAAAAGATAGAAATCCCAAAAGAAATAGATGATTACAAAAACATTGATGAATAAATAATCAAGTGAAGAATTTTAAGAATAGATACATATCTACAGCAGTAATTCTGATGTTTGCCACGATGGCTAAGGCTGACAACCTGAAAGGTAAGGTTATTGATGCAGCTACCAACGAGGCGATTCCTTATGCTACGGTCTGCATTACCGACAGCCGCGGAAGGAAGCATACCACCGTGAGCGACATATCGGGAAACTTCTATATTAATAATGTAGAGGGAGGAAAGTACACCGTCAGCGTGTCGTATCTCGGCTACTGCAACATTTCGCAACCGTGCAGCTGCTCGGCGGGAAATACGGCTAACGTAACCGTAAGGATGAAGCAGGACAACAAGATGCTGAATGAAGTGGTGGTTACGGCGCATGAGTCGCAGGGCATCACGACATCGTCGGTCATCGACCGCAAAGCTATTGAGCATCTGCAGCCATCGAGCTTTACCGACCTTCTGTCGCTATTGCCGGGAGGTACAACACAGTTGCCTGACCTTACTAATGCAAACAGTATAAAACTGCGACAGGCTGGCACGGGCGGCTCAAACTACGATATCAGTTCGATGGGTACGGTTTTCATTACCGACGGTATTCCGATGAACAGTAATGCCAACATGCAGATGGTGCGCCAGGCTTCAAGCTCTACTGCCGGCGACCCTGATGCCGGGCGCAACCATACCACGAGTGGCGTGGACATGCGCAGTATCCCGACCGACAATATCGAGAGCGTGGAGGTTATCCGCGGCATTGCACCGGTGGAGTATGGCGACCTGACGAGTGGTGTGGTGCTTATCAAGCGCAAACTGAAGGCTACTCCGTTTGAGGCGCGCTTCAAGGCTGACTCTTATAGCAAGCTGCTGTATGCCGGAAAGGGTATGCAGTTTGGTAGCTTCGTTATGAATCTCGGATTGGATTATCTCGACGCCAAGTCGGATCCACGCAATCCTATGAACAACTACAAGCGACTTACGGCATCGGCAAGATTGCAAGACACATGGAGGTTGGGCAATATGCAGTTGCGATGGCGGAGCAACACGGACTATACGGGGTCGTTTGACGATGAGAAGCACGACCCGGAAATATTGAAACAGAAGGACGACAGCTACAAGTCGAGCTACAGCCGACTAAGCATGACCCACTCACTTTTGCTCACGCAAAAGAATGAGTCGTTCTTCAAATCTCTCAGTCTTGACGCTGCCGCTGCCTATGAATGGAGTCGTATCGAACAACAGAAGGCTATCAGTCTGAGCCGCGACATGGCGGCTTCTACATCGCTCGAAGCGGGGGAACACGACGGGTTGTATCTGCCTTACCAATATATATCTAATGTTACGGTGGACGGCAAACCGCTTAATCTATACGCTAAGCTGAAAGGATTGTTTGGACTTACCACCGGAAAGCTCATACAGAGTATAAACGTTGGTACGGAATGGAAAATGGACAAGAACTATGGCAGGGGACAGGAATACGACCCATCGCGCCCTGTCTCTCCGGGCACGCCTTACCGCCCGCGCATCTACAGTCATATTCCTGCCATGCATCAGCTGAGCTTCTACTTGCAGGATAATCTGAAGTTGTCTGTTGGCGAGAACTTGCTTACGGCTCAAATAGGTGTGAGGGGCAGTATGCTGGCTAATCTCGAAAGCAAATATGAAATGAGCGAAAGGGTTTATCTCGATCCGCGACTTAATGTGCAATGGCAGTTCCCCGAATTTAATCTCGGCGGCAAACCGGTAACGATTGACATTAACGGCGGATGGGGACGACAGACGAAGTTCCCTACCCTGCTACAGATTTACCCGGACAAGGTGTATACCGACCTTATCGAACTGAACTACTATAATCTTAACCCTGACTACCGTCGACTTTATCTGAAGACGTATATCGACAACCCTACGAACTATGGGCTGAAGCCTGCCCACAACGACAAATGGGAGGTAAGGCTCGGAGCCAGATGGAACGGCAACTCGCTGAGCATAACGTATTTCCGCGAGAGCATGAACAACGGATTCCGCACTTCGTCTACCGTGAAGTCTTATAGCTATCGCGACTACGACGAGAGTCAAATCAATGGCAACTCGCTCAACAGTAAGCCTTCGCTCGAAGGATTGAACTTTGAGGATAAGAAAGTTCTCGGTTCGTATGGCATGACGACAAACGGCAGTAGGATGATTAAGGAGGGACTGGAATGGCAGATTGCAACAAAGAGATTTGAGGTTATAAAGACAAGGCTGACCGTGAACGGGGCATGGTTTAAGACTACCTATACGAACAGTGAGCCGATGTTTCGCAGCAACACGACGGCTGTGGTGGACGGAACTCCAGTGAACGACCTTTATATTGGATATTACGACAGTCGATCGGGAAGTATTAGGGAACAGTTTAACACCAACTTTATGGCGGATACTTACATACCGCGACTTGCCCTCTCGTTCTCGCTCACGGCTGAATGTATGTGGTACACCTCATCGCAATCTATCCGCAGCAACGGCGTACCGCTGAAATATATCGACAGCAATGGCGACATTCACGACTATACCGAGGAGTCGAAAAGCGATATGTATCTGCAATGGTTAGTGAATAAATACAGCGATTCGGCTTGGCTACGGCAGAAGGTGCCTTTCTATATGTTCTTGAACTTAAAGGTAACTAAGGATTTCGGCAAGTGGATGAAGCTGGCTCTCTTCGTGAACCGTATGATTGACTATATGCCCGACTATACGACGAACAGCGGACTGAAGGTGAGAAGAACTTCTAAACCGTATTTCGGAATGGAAATTAATTTCTCAATTTAAAGCCCCACCCCAACCCTCCCCAAGGGGAGGGAGGAGAGATTGGAGATTATTTGACTTATAAGTCCCATTTGTCCTATTTCTCATAGTTCTCCCAGAACTCATAGTTCTCCCATTAATAATAAAATCAACAACAATATGAAACAATTAAAACTTTTTATGATGCTCATGCTATGTATGATTGGCATGGCATCGTGCAGCAGCGAAGACGGCCCATCTATCGATACTACTCCGTTTGACTTGAAAGTGGCATTGACAATTCCCGACGGTTACAAGGATGTTACATTCTCTGACATTGCCGTCAAATTGACTGACGTGAACACACAAAAGGAAACAACGGTTTCTGGACAAACTGATGAACACGCTGTGGTTACGCTGAATAATATTCCGGGCGGTTACTATAAAATTGAACTTACCGGAAAGATGAACTATAAGAATGATGACCTCGTTACAAAGACTGTAGACTTCGTTGCTTATAGCGACGGAATCACTCTTACAAAAGAATTCTCAACGGCAGCTCTGAACATCCAGATTACCTCTCAACCGGATCCAGATCCAGCGGATATTTCATACCGTGGTTTCGTCCTCGCCGAAATCTTCTGCGCCGGAACAGCAAACAAGCAGGGCAATTACTATTATGCCGACAAGTATTTCGTTATCTATAACAATACCGACCACGTGCTTTATGCCGACTCGCTCGTAATTGCCGAGAGCGATTTCATGACGACCATGAAACAGAATTACTCTCCGAACATCATGGATACGGATATGGCTGTCGCTGCAATGTATATGATCCCTGGCTCAGGACGCGACGTTCCGGTTCAGCCGGGCGGAAAACTGCTCATCGTTGACAATGCCGTGAACCATACTATTGCCAACCCGAACTCTTGGGATTTGACAACGGCTGACTTTGAATGGTATGACGAATCGACGAATCCACAGATTACTGATGTGAATAACCCTAACGTGCCTAATCTCATAAGGATTTACAGCAATACTGTTACTTTGTGGAGCCCTCACACTCAGGGTTTCAAGTCGTATGCTTTGGCAAGAATGCATGCAAGCAAGAAGGATTTCCTCTCTGACTATATGTACGACTATTCTTACCATATCGTGGGACTTACTGGCGAAGCCGACATGACGGGCAGTTCTTACCGTTTGCCTAACAGTTGGATTCTGGATGCAGTAAACATGAGCACCAAGGCGGGTTTCCAATGGATTGTTACTTCACCGGCTCTCGACCGTGGCTTCACATACAACTCTGATTTCAACTTCGATGACACTCGCTTTGGAAAGAGCGTGCGCAGAAAGGTAGCTTCGATGGATGGTCAGCGTGCAATTCTGCAAGACACCAACAATTCTACTGACGATTTCGAACCAAGGGTGAAGGCAGACCCATTTCATGTTTGGAAGAAAGAGTAGGGATTAGGGAATAGAGATTATTTGTCCCATAAGTCCCATTTGTCCTATTCATCCCAGTTCTCCCATTCATCCCAGTTCTCCCATTCCTCCCAACTCCCATTTCTCCCAAGAAAAAACAAAAAATCATGACCAATAAATCATTTTTCTCTCGTTTGTTCCACTCTTCCCCCCTTGGGGGGATTGAGGGGGGCTTTCTTTTACTACTGTTTTTCCCTCTGCAAACCCATGCCTCCGACAGTATTCTATACAACAAGTTAAAGCATGAAACTACACGTATGGCATTCAAGTATGAAATGCTCGCATCGCCTGCACTTCGCAACATCATCGATGCCAATTCTATATCAAGCATTGGTTTGAAAGGTATCTGCTCGCCATCGGCAACCTCCCGTATTCCTCAGCTCGGCAAGGGGATGAGGGCTTTCAAGGTGGAGGCAACAAGTTTGCAGCACCTTGGCAGTAACGACCTTGTATGGGGGAATGCCTCGTATGAAAACGGCAGAAAATATGATGTAGTGTGGAACGAGTCGAGTGATATCCAACAACTCTATCCTTATGTGATGGGCGACCCTAAGGGCGGCGACATGAAATATGAGGAGTATATGCTTAACGGCGGATACTCCAAGAGAATCATGAATATATTCTATGGTATTGAACTGGGCTACCGCGCTTTGTCGGAATACCGCGACCGCGACCCTCGGCCTAACAATACCGTGGCTGACCTCTACGGCAGGATTGCCTTCGGATATGGGATATCCAAGGAATATGCTCTCGCCATGAATGTGGATGCTGGGAAATACAAACAGACTAACGAACTTGCTTTCTATAATGAACTCGGAGCACAGAAGGTGTTTCTCTTAACTGGCATAGGCAATGACTTTGCCCGCTTTTCGGGCAACAGCAACAACTCGTTCTACAAAGGACACAACATCGGTGTTTCGCTCTCTCTTGCTCCACGTAGTAGCTATGGTTGGTCGGCTAATATCGGATATATGTTCACACAGAGGGAAAGGATTCTTTCTGACCTCAACCGACTGCCGCTCAATAAGCTGAAGGTGGACAAGTTCTCGGCTAATGCCGGATTTATTCAAAAACGCTACGGGGTGAGGATTATGGGTGAATACTCCAACCGCAACGGCTATGACAATCTCTTCGGTGACCCTTCGGGAAGCGTTTATCCGCAAATAGGAACGAAGGAACAATATAGCGGTTCGGTTACCAACATCATGGCTGACGGTTATTGGAACTCTGAACTCCACCATGGGATGTTATGGTCTATTGCCCCAAGCATCGGGTTCTACTCGATAAAGAACAATCACAAGGATTCCGGCAACAGATTTGATTCTGACAATTTATTCTTCGGACTGAAAGGCGGAATGGACCATATTTTCGGAAAGAATATGATTGGCATGAAAGTTAATGCTTACCATCGCTCCAGCCTCCAGTCGAAGTGTGATATCTATAACGCCTGCGACCCGTCGCTCACGACAACATTGCAGCAGATTGAAAAATATTTCGACAGTGGCGAAACTACATTCGGTATATCTGCCGAATACTCCCGTAGAGTGTGGGGCAACAAAGCAATATCACTCTGTTTCGATTGGCTACACGCCTTGTATCTGAGTGGAGAAAACAATAACAGGTATGAGGCTAAAATTACAATGACATTGTGAGGAGTGAGAGATTAGGGATTAGAGATTATTACTTTATAATTTTCATAGCTCTCCCAACTCTCTCAGTTCTCTCAGTTCTCTCAGCTCACCCATTAAATTAAAACTCAAAAATCAACAATATGAAAAAAAATCTACTTTTCTTTTCTGCCCTACTGTTCTCTGTATCAGGTATGGCACAGACTTTCTCTGGCGGCACTGGTACTGCCACCGATCCGTATCTAATCAGCAACGTGAACGACTTGAAGGAGCTTAGCTCTATGGTTGACACTCCAGGAGAGGGCAACACGCAGCAAACTTATGGCAAATATTTCCGTCTGACTCAAGACATCACGGAACCGTTTAAACAGATGATTGGCTTTGAGGGATTCTTTAGAGGCAACTTCGACGGCGATGGACATACTATTACTCTCGATATCGATATGCCGACGGACGACTACGTGGGACTTTTCGGAACGGTAAAGACTGGTTCCGTTCACGACCTCGCCGTAACCGGCTCTGTTGTTGGCAGAAGGTATGTGGGAGCTATCGTGGCTAACCCTACCAACGAGGCTCTGCTCTACAATCTCGTGAACTACGCCAATGTTTCGTCGCCTTATTCAAGCATCTCCTATGTTGGCGGTGTTATCGGCGGAATTATATCTCAAAACGACGGAACACTGGGAGGAGCAACGGTGAGCAACTGCGCCAACTACGGCTCGGTGAACTGCGACGGTGGCGCCGTGGGTGGAGTGATTGGCTATTCCGGACAGGCGGTTGGCAACCTGATTAACGATATTGCCAACTATGGATTTATAGAGAACAAGGGCTCGCAACGTGTGGGCGGAACAATCGGGAACCCGATGTATAACGACAAGGTTCACCGCATCGCTAATTTCGGAACCATGAGCTGTGAAAATATCTCTGGCTGCATCGGAAACTCTAACCCTACTGACTTGGGCGAGATTTTCTACGACTGCCAATATGCCCACAACTCTCTCGACATTCCGGCTCAGGAGAAAAAGACCTCAGAACTTACTGGTTCGCAGATGCAGACCGTCTTAGGCAACGAATGGGTGTATGCCGACGGACTGCTGCCACGACCTGCTATGGGAGGATTGGAGAATAGTAATATTGCTGTACTCTATGCCACTCCTGTTATACTTGCTGAAGGCGACTGGCTCGGACAGGTTACAAAGGATTTCAAAGTGTCTATGGGTAATTCGTATTACGGCAACGTAACTTGGACTGCAAAAAATGATCTTGTGGAAATAATGACTGACGGAACGGCTAAGATTAAAGGTAACGGAACTGAAGTGCTTACAGCTACGCTCGGCAATGCCTCAAGGAGTATCAGCTTGAACATAGGTGAAGCTACGGGCATCAACGAAGTTACTTGTGACAGAAATACTGACGATTCTTGGTTTAATATCTACGGAGAGAAGGTTTCTACTCCTTCACATGGTATCTTCATTCATAAAGGAAAGAAAATTATCATAAGATGAAAAGGGTTTTATTATCTGTAATGATGGCTATAACAGCTGTCGAAATGTTTGCCGTACCGGCAAACCCACGTCCGTTTGTCTATACTCAGCCAGACGGCTCACGGATTACGCTCTCGCTCGTGGGCGATGAGTATGCCCACTCTTATATTGATGAAAATGGCTATGCCGTAACAATAAACGAAGATGGTTTTGTAACAAGACTGGCGGAGAAGGCTGAACCGTTTTTGAGGGAACGGCGCAAAGCGGTTTTTAATGAAAGAACGAGACTTACGGGAAATCTGAAAAATACAATAAACAGGACTCCCGGCAAGGACTCCCATGGTCTGATTATCCTCGTTAATTTCGATGACCTGAAATTCAACAATACGAAGGAAGAAATCCACGAACAGATGAACCTGCAAGGCTACAACAAGAACGGAGCTACAGGCTCGGCACGCGACTACTTCGTGGCGCAGTCTATGGGACAGTTTGAACCTACCTTCGATATCGTTGGTCCGGTAGATTTGGAAATGCCCTACCGTTATTATGGGGCCAACAATGCCAAAGGTAGCGACAAGAACGCAAGTGTAATGATTTTCTCGGCCGTGCAGAAGGCCGCTGAAAACGGACTGGTAAACCTCGATGACTATGATGCCGACAAAGATGGTATCGTGGATATGGTGTATGTGATTTTTGCAGGACTGGGCGAGGCTGATGGCGGCGACGCCAATACGGTATGGCCACACATGTGGAACCTGCAGGCAAGTTCACAGTTCGCCTATCAGCAAATCCAGGGCAAACGCCTGGGACTGTATGCCTGTTCGGCGGAATACCGCACGGATCAGACTACCGCAGAGGGGAAATCCTTCAGCGGCATAGGCACATTCTGTCATGAATACGGCCACTGCCTCGGTTTACCTGATATATACGATGTAACTTACAGTGGCGGTTACGGCATGGCATCGTGGGACATCATGTCGAGTGGCTCATATCTGAACAACGGCAACACTCCCCCATCCTATAGTGCCTTTGAGCGTTACAGCGTGGGATGGCTAAACTACGATGACGCTACCGTGGAGCGCGACTATACTCTCTCCCCTCTTGCCGAGTCGAACCATGCCGTAAGACTCTCCTCGCCTACTAACCCCGATGAGTATTTTATTCTCGAAAACCGCCAGCAAGACGGATGGGATGCTTACTTGCCGGCTCCC
>DAIOXG010000069.1:8820-9985 GCA_036758085.1 Prevotella sp.
GAGTCACCACTCATACAGACCCAGATAGAGCGTTGCCGGCTCGCGGACTGATGATTACACATATCGACTACGACGAACAGGTATGGGACCAAAATGCCGTGAATGCTGACCCTAAGCATCAACACGTGATGATGATGGCTGCGGACAACAATTGGTCGAAGTCTACGCTTAGCGGCGACCTATTTCCAGGACTTCTCAACAATACATCGTTTACCGATTCTTCAAAGCCTAATTCCCTATTATGGGACGGCACACCTCTTGGCAAACCCGTAACCGACATACGTATGGACGGGCAGGACATTTCTTTTCATGTCGGAATTGACGCTACGTCTGTTCACTCTATATTTTTCGATAACGGCCAACAGACAAAACATGGCGGAAAAACCTTCTTTATTGACGGCAGTCAGACTGACGAAATGCAAAGGGGAATTGTTATAGAAAACGGTGTGAAGATAATAAGGTAAAACATTTTCACCAAAAGATGAACAAAAAAATACCCCATACCCATATTGTGGAAATGATTATAAAAAAAGACCTGTGGAACAATATCCACAGGTCTTTTTTTTATTAACTATTTAGGGAGAAATAGGATTAATAAAACCAATAGAACTACCAATGAGACTAATAGGACCAATAAGACAAATAATCTCTAATCCCTAATCCATATTCTCTAATCCATATTCCCTAATCCATATTCCCTAATCATTGAGAGCCTTGAGCATCTCTTTCACCTCGTCGTTAACCTTCTTGGCGAAATCTTCCTTGCTCATCACGCCCTGGTCGCCACCACCTTGCTTACGCACGGCAACAGTACCGTCGGCTTGCTCCTTCTCACCAACAACGAGCATGTATGGAATACGCTTCATCTCGTTGTCGCGAATCTTACGGCCAATCTTCTCGTTGCGGTCGTCCACCTTAGCACGCACCCCCTGACCATCGAAATACTTGGCGAGCTGTTGTGCATACTCATTATACTTCTCGGAGATTGGCAGAATTGCAACCTGGTCTGGAGTAAGCCACAATGGGAAATGACCAGCTGTGTGCTCGATGAGAACGGCAGTAAAGCGCTCCAAAGAACCGAATGGCGCACGGTGAATCATAACAGGAGTCTTCTTAGAGTTGTCCTCGGCAGTATATTCCAGTTTGAAACGTTCCGGCAAGTTAT
>DAIOXG010000070.1:0-9893 GCA_036758085.1 Prevotella sp.
GTTTTCGTCTAAAAATACCACCTAAATTGACGAAGAACCCGAAAAAAAATTTTTATTAATTCTATACTTCCGTTATCCTAAGCAGCATGTATGGTTTTGCCGGTAGCTTCACGCTGCCGCCGTTTACATCCACCATGCGGTATTTGTTTTTTGCCTTTAAGGTGAAGGTATCGGGATAAGGAGTAACGGTCATGTTCCAAGTGTCGATAATCTCAACCTTAAACTTCATGCCCTCCTGTAGTCTGCCGAATCTGCCGTTGCGTACAGGCAATTCAAAAGTCCATTCCCCAGGTGTCTCCTTACCGAAATAGCGCATGTACACCCCTTTGCCGCCACTCGCCGTATAAGGGTCCCAACTCTGGTCGGCAAGTCGCAACGGAGCGGGTAGGGAGTTGAGCAACGACAGGGTGAATTTCATTCTTGCCGGACTTGTGCCCTTGAACTTCCCTCCCGTAGCGAGGAAGGCGTATCCCGTATAGTGGTTTGGTGCTACGCAGAAGCATTCGCCGTGGGTAACGTATGCACCGCCGATGAGTCCCGT
Source organism: Prevotella sp. (assembly GCA_036758085.1). GTDB lineage: Bacteria > Bacteroidota > Bacteroidia > Bacteroidales > Bacteroidaceae > Prevotella. Next base: position 542 of record DAIOXG010000070.1, read on the forward strand.
CCATATCCTTTCCATCATCTCCTCGCCGCTCAGCTGTGCCCAGCGCGCCTCATGGTCGCCTTCGTAGCAAACCTCGTCGAAGAGAATCGGTTTGGCGTAGATGTTGCGGATTGTTGCCGGTCCCTCGAAAGCAACGAGCGGTCCCTGGTCTTGTATGCTGACGTGTGTAAAGCAAGGCAGAGTGTAGTTGATATACTTTGCCGTTCCGCCGTGTATAGAACAGAGATGGCGATAGGGGTCGTTGTTGTGGACGAAGGTGGAGAGCTGGATCCAGTCGTCATAAGTGCGTGCCTTCACCAAGTCCCATTCATTGGCGAGCGACCACCATATATTGTTATATGCGCCGAGCCTTGCCATTACGTATTTCAGATACCGTCTGTTCTGCTCCATTGTCATGCTGTCGAAGCCCCATCGCCCCATGTCGTAGGGGTGGAAGAGAATGAGGTCAGCCTGAACGCCGATATTGCCGAGGCGCTTTACGCATTCGTCGAGATGGCGGAAGAATTTTGGGTTAAAGCGCGAGAAGTCCCATTCATATTTGTTGTATCCCTTATACTTGCCGTCGGCATGTTTCCCCTTCGACAAAATCTCAAAGGGGAAGAGTTCCGGGTCTTCCGTCACGCTCTCGTTGGGAAAGACACAGAAACGCAGCTTGTTGAATCCGGCATCAGCCAGACTCTTGTAGGTCTCCTCCTGTCTCTGCCTGTCGGCATGCATCCAAGCATACGATGTGGTGCCGAGCGGATAATATGCCGTGCTGTCGGCAAATACAAAATTTATGTCGTTGCCAGTAGTTACCATTCCGTGGCTGACGGGTTCGGCAAGAGTACATTCAATCTTTCCGCTCTTGCCGTCGAGCAGTTTTTCCGACGATGTGGTGGTATAGTTCCATGTTCCGGTTTCCATCGGCATAAAACGGATGCGGAAGGTGTCGTCTCCGTCGTAAAAACCGTCTACCGTTATTTTCCTTCCCGTATTGGCATTAGTAAACGTGGCGGTCAGCTCGACCTCGGTAAACGGGTTCTTGTCAGTTTTGCACTTCATTGCCATCTCGTAGCAATCCCACAGCCCGACTTTCTCTGCTGCCTCTGCCGTAGCGGCAACGAGCATCAGGGCAGCGATAAATATTAAAAGCTTTATCTTCTTCATGAAATCATGAGTGTAAAAAGTCGGGACAGACAGAGAATTCTCCATAATGCCCCGACACATAATTATTCTACAAAATCTAATTTCCTAAAATCAATAGTCATTGCTGAAGCCATATCCGTTGGTAAATCTGCCTTTGGAGTTCTTCAGTATGTTTCCGTGCATGAGCAGCATGTAAACCGGTGGCTGCGACGGGTTGTAGCCATTGTACACGAGATCGTTGTATTGTTTGTCAACATCCTTGTACTTCACGTTTACGCTTTCCATTCCGGCAATGATGCATCCCCAGTCAACACGTGTATATCCGTCGGCTTCAAGAGCCTGAGCTTCAGCTCCGTTCGGGTCGATATAATTGAAGAGGCCCTTGATGGAAAGGTTTGTCAGGTTGCCGGCAGTAAGAGCCTCCTTCTTAGAGTCGCCGTTGTTTTCAGCCACGGTAGACCAGTCGTCGTTCTGTCCTCGCCAACTTGGATAGAGCACCGGGTCGTCTTTCTTGTCAGCCGGACACTGTGTCGTCAGGCGATAGCCGTACTGCTTCTTTCCGTCAACGAGTTTCACCCATATATAATTGGATATGACATTGCCGTTGGCAAAGCGGTGGTAACCCTGTGCACGCAGGTCGTTTATCATCTCGGCACATTCCTCGTGGAATGCCGGCACGTCGGTAGCAAGGCGGTTAGTGCGGATGAGGTCCCACTTGCGACTGCCCTCGCCGCCGAATTCAAACTTACGTTCCTCGATGACGGCATTGAGCAGCGATCCGCATTTTGCAATCCATGCGTCGGTATTGGCCTTCTCGGCAGAACCGAAGGCACGGTTGCGGATTTCGTCGAGTAGCGGACGTGCCTCGCCGTCCTTGCCTAAGGCAGCCTTCACCTCGGCCTGCATCAGTATGATGTCGGCATAGCGCATGTATACGCCGTTGATACCAGCCTGTCCCTGTTTTACGGTATATGGCTTCGACATGCGGTTCTCGTCAAACTTGTTCAGTCCGATGCCGCCATTGAGTCGTGAACCTTTCACGAACGAGAGGATAGCTTCAGCACCATGACCGTCGGAACCGGTTACCGTACATGTTACGTCGCGGCGCATATCGTTAGGGTCGAACTCGCTGTAGTAGTAAAGCGGGTGCAGACGAGCCTGTCCGTAGGTCTTGCAAGGATAGAAATTGCTGCTACCGCCGTTAGACGGGCGTCCGAAGGCATAAGGACGTGGAGAGCTCTGGGTTTGAGTCTCCGGAATCTCATACACGCTCTCGTTGCACATCTGCAGGTCGTTCATCTGCTGGAACACATACTGGTAAGGGTTCCCGAAGCGCGAAGCATCGCGCGGATCGGTGGTCTGAAGGATGACATTTCCGTGGTTGCTGATGGCATCGCCAAGATACTGCTCGGCAATCTCGTAGTATTTCTTCCAGTCGGTACGTCTGCCGTAGAAGCAGAGGTTGTTTGCCGACACCTTGTCGAAGTTCACCTGCTGTCCGTCGAGTCCCTTATAGAACGCTTCACCGCCGAGGTCAAGACGACGGGTCTGGTAGCCGGCTTCCCACAGACAGATTCTGCCCATGAGTCCTTCGGCATAGGTACGTGTCATGTAGGTCTTGTTGATGTCGTTAGACTCTCCCGGGCGATACATCAGCGGGATGACTTTCTTCAGGTCGTTGATGACAAAGTCGGCAATAGAGTCGCGTGGCGACAGTCTCTCTGGTTCAACGCCAGCCTTGGTCTGCAATGGCACGTCGCCATACTGACGCATCAGCTCATAGTAGCAAGAGGCGCGCAAGGCTACAGCCTCGCCGTAGATCTCGCTCATGGTAGACGGCGACGTCTGGCTCATCATTGAGGCAAAGGAAGAAGATTTCTCAAACTGCTCTATCAGCGAATTTGTTATACCGATAACGTTGAACAGTCCGGTCCATGTACTGCTCATCATTCCGTTTTCGTATAGTCCGTAAGTGCCCGGTCCCTGTTTCGAGAGGTTTCCGTTGGTATATCCGTAGAAGTATGACGGAACCCAGCGCCAAGGCTGTGCGCTGTACGATTCTCCCTGAGTCTCTATATCCGAGCTTGATACCACATAATGGTAGAAGCTTCCCGTGCCGAACGCCACGCCGCACGAGCGCCATTGTTCATAGCCGTTCATGAGGGCGGCACGTGCCGTGGTAGGGTCAGAGAATACGAAAGTAGGGTCAGCCTCGGAGTCTGAGCTTTGGTCGAGAAAGTCAGAGCAAGAGGTTGCTGTGCCGGCAAGCATTGCTGCGAGCATCATTGAATATATGATTTTCTTCATAGTTATGTCAATATTATATAAGGTAAGACGATTAGAATGTCACGTTAAGTCCAACGGTGAAAGTTCTTGAACGCGGATAAGAACCGTAGTCGAGTCCCGGTGTAGGATAGCCGCTGCTGCCGGCAAAGCCGTTAGTGCTGACCTCAGGGTCGAGACCCTTGTAGCCAGTGATGCAGAAGAGGTTTCCGCCTGTAACGTAGATGCGTGCCGACTGGATATATGCCTTCTTCAGCAAAGACTTAGGCAGAGAGTATCCAATGGTGATGTTGCTGAGGCGCAGGAAGGATGCATCCTCGATGAAATCAGAGAGCACGGTGTTAGCCTCGTAGTAAGGCACCGGGCGCGAAGCGTTGGCGTTGAGCGCAGCAAGCTCCGTAGGGTCGGTAACGGCAACGAGTTCTCCACCTCTCACATCATAGAGCTGGAAGCAGTTGCGGATAAAGTCGCGCTTGTTCTTGCCGATACCCGGCTCCTTGCCACCGGTATATTCACACATTGCCGAGGCGTTGTAAACCTTGCCGCCGAGCTGGTAGGTGAAGTTTGCCGAGAAGTCGAAGTTCTTGTAGTTTCCTGAGAATCCGAAGCCTCCGGTATGGTGAGCCATCACGTTTCCGAGTTCCACCACGTCGCCCTCGTTCACGATACCGTTGCCGTCGGTGTCTTTAACCTTCAGAGCTCCAGGGAAAGCACTCTGTCCTGTAGGAACCTTCAGTTCTGCCGGTTTCGGGTAATTGGTAAACACGTTGCTCTGTATGTCAGGCACGCCTTTCTTCAGTGTGTACACTCCAGTTGCGGCATCATAATCGAAGTCGCTTATCTTGTAGAATCCGTCGCTCTTGTATCCACGGATAACGCCTACCGGTGCTCCTTCTCTCAAGATATAGTCGTTGCCAGGCATTAGTGATGAGCTTGCCCATCCGGAGCCGTAGAGCGTCTTGCCGTTCTGCAGCTTGTCGATGTTGTTGAAGTTCATGTTGTAAGTCAGGTTCATGTTGAGGTTGAAATTCTTCGAGCGAACCAAACTTGCGTTGAGGGCGAGTTCAATACCCTTGTTAGATGTCTGTCCGATATTCGTATACTGATAGCTGTATCCCGTAGAAGAGTCAATCTCCTGTCGCATCAGCAGGTCCTTGGTAGTGTTCCAGTAGAAGTCCAAAGTACCGTTGATACGGTTGAGGAAACCGAAGTCAAGACCGATATTCCTTGAAATCGTAGTCTCCCATTTCAAATCCGGGTTCTCCTTCAGTCCGCTTGGCTTGTAATATTGCACGGAACCGCCGTTCCACACTCCGTTAGACGAGGTCCATGTTTCGTGCCACAGACTTGAATTGATGTTGTCGGCTCCCGATGTACCGAGTGACAGGCGCAGTTTCAGGTTGTCGAGCCATCCGCTTGCTCCCTTCATGAATTTCTCGTCAGACACACGCCATGCCAATGCCGCAGCCGGGAAATATCCCCAGTGGTTGTTAGGTCCGAACTTCGAAGATCCGTCGGCACGCAGCGTTGCCGTGAAGAGATATTTGTCCATCAGCGTGTAGTTCACTCTGCCGAAGAATGAAGCCGTAGTTTCAGCCACGCCCATCGTAGGCAGATAGAAGTTTTCGCTCGGATATTTCGTGGCATCACCCATGTTCATCATTCCGAACACGCGTTTGCGTGTCCAGGCATCATCCATGGAGTATCCCGCACCGCTGAGTTTTATTACGTCCTCTTTCTTGTAGAGTTCCTCGTTACCGAGAAGGAACGAGAGGCGGTGGTTGTCGCCAAGTCCCTGTACCTGCCAGTTGAGGGTTGTTACGGAGCGCCAGTTGCGCTGCTCCTTCTTGTCCCATGTGGCATATTTGTATCCCTTTGTATAAGAGCTGGTGATAGAGCCGTCGTCGTAGTATTTTGTATCACTCCAGCGCTGTCCGTAGCCGAACTCCGTGCGCAGCGTGAGTCCCTTTATCATCTCCCACTGGAGGGCGAGATTGGCGCGCATACGCTGGATGGACTTGTTGTTGTAGAGAGTCTTTGTTATTGCCACCGGGTCTTGCGACGGGTCGATGTTTGGCGAACCCATACCGAAGAGCGTGTAGTCGTCGGTGCCGAGTGGGGTATCGATTGGTCTGTATGTATAGGCAGATGACAGCAGCGAACCCTTTGAGGTTGCCCATCCGTCGGTACCGTTGATGTCGATATTAGAATAGCGCAGGTCGAGGAACATGTCGAGTCCCTTTGCCAGCTTCTGGTTGAACTTGAAGTTCAGTCCGAGTCGTTCGAAATCGGAGTTTATCTTGATACCGTCGTCCTTAGAATAGTTTACGGAGAGGGTAAATTTCGACTTGTCGTTTCCTCCCGAGAGGTTAAGGTTCTGGTTCCACGATGATGCCGTGCGCAGCAAGTCGTCGGTGTAGTCGTGTGCCGACATGTTGGCGTATTCGTCATAGTGGTTGCCGTATTTCGCTCCAAGTCCGAAATACTTCGCTATATCGTCGGCAGAACCTCCGGTGCCCGGTGTTGCAGCATAAGCCCATACACTCTTTACGTATTCTTGTGCGTTGAGTGTCTTAAACTGTTTCGCTGCCCATTTAGCCTGATAATATCCGTTGTAGCTTACGCTAATCTTGCCACTTTCGGCAGCCTTAGTGGTTACGAGGATAACGCCGTTGGCACCTCTCGCTCCATAGATGGCTGTTGATGAGGCATCCTTGAGCACATCGATTGAAACGATCTGGTCGGCAGGAATATCGCTGATGGTAGAAACAGGGAATCCGTCGACTACATACAACGGTTCGTTGCTCTGTGATATTGAACCGCCGCCGCGAACACGGATAGATACGTCGGCACCAGGGCGTCCGTCCTGTGATGTAACGGCAACGCCGGCAAGTTTTCCCTGTAGCGCCTCTGCTACATTAGAAACAGGATTTGCCGTCAGCGCATCCTTGTTTACGGAAGCTACAGATCCCGTGAGGTCGCGCTTCTTTACCGTGCCGTAACCTATTACTACTACTTCATTAAGGGTCTTGTCGGATTCCTTCAGCATGATGTTCATGTTTGCCGTAGCCTTCTGCTCCTTCTTCTCATATCCGATATACGAGAATTGAATGGTGCTTCCCGCCGGAACGTCCTTGAGCGTGAACTTGCCGTCGAGATCGGTTACTGCCATCTGCTTCGAACCTTTTACATACACGTTTACTCCGATGAGCGGATCTCCCGCCGCATCCTTTACTATGCCGCTTGTCGTTGTTGATTGGGCGAAACTTGCAACACTTAGCATCAGCGCCGACGCCGTCAGCGATGCTCTGCTTAACAGTGGAATTTTTTGCATAGTTTTTCTTTGATATTTGTTAGTTTGATAGATATAGATTATATTTCCTTTTGCCTATATGATGCAAACGATTGTAATATGTAACCCTAAATATTGTAAAGTTTATCGACAAAAGTTGTTTTTTTGTCTGTTTGTTGCTTTTTCTTTTGCATGTGTTTCGGCTTTTGCAAAGTTCAATTTGCATTTAGCTGGATAATGTTTGGTTGACGGAGATTGTTGCGGATGAATTGTTAAAAAAGAGTGTATGTTGATATTTTTCTTACGTTTTCTGCTGCATCTATCAAGCGGAATTCATATATTTGTACACAATTTAATTGTGTGGCTTTTGTATTGCGGATAAAATCGCATCGCTACAGTATGTTAATATCCATTATACAGAAACCGCCGGAACAACATGAATGATTCTAATTGTTAACCCTTAATACTATCAAAATATGGCGAGACGATTCGTCGGGATTATCATCATCACCTCAATAGTTTCCTGTACCGACATGGCGATGGCACAGACGGAGACTCCTGCAAGACAAGGTTGGCAGGACATAATCGGCAGTGTGCTCGACGAGAGCGACGCTGAGGCTGAAAGTTGGGAAGATACCTATGATATCCTTCAGGAACTTGCCGATAACCCGATTGACATAAATTCTGCAACGAAGGAGGAGCTTGAAAGAATACCGTTTCTCGACGATAACGATATACAGAATATTTTAGAATATCTGTACCGCAACGGCAAGATGCTGTCTTACGGCGAACTGGCAATGATTCCCTCGCTGACGATGGAGAAAAGAACCTTGCTGCAATATTTCATAACTGTCAACACGAAAAAGAAACTTTCTTTCCCGAAATTCAAGGACTTTATTAAATATGGGAACAATTCGCTCGCCGCAACCGGAAATATCCCGCTATACGACCGCAAGGGCGACAAGAACGGTTATTTGGGATACAAATACCGGCACAGCATTAGATATGAATACTCCTACAGCAACCTGCTGCGCATCGGAATTGTGGGTGCACAAGATGCCGGCGAACCGTTTTTCTCTGCTGGCAACGGTGCCGGATACGATTTCTATTCCTTTTATGCCGATTTGCGCAACATGGGGAGACTGAAGAGCTTGACGGTTGGAAGATATAGAATGGGAATGGGCATGGGACTTATCTTGAACAATAGTCTGTCGTTTGGAAAATCCATTACTACGGTATCGCTTTCACGCCGCGGAACAACTGTGCGCCCGCATTCATCACGCTCCAGTTACAACTACTTGCAGGGAGTGGCGGCTACGGTCAGCGTGGCAAGCAATATCGACTTGACGGCATTTGTCTCCTACAAATGGTTCGATGCTACGCTGAACAACGACGACGGTTCGATAGCAACGATTATTAAGTCGGGATATCACCGCACTCAAAAGGAAATGGAAAAAAAGAACAATGCATCGCAACTGGCAACGGGAATGAACCTGCATTGGGCACTCGGCAGACTGCATTTGGGGGTCTCAGGACTGTACGCCTCGCTCAGTCGCGAACTGAAACCGAACACTTCACAGATATACCGTAGATATTATGCCGCCGGAAAACAGTTTTACAACATGAGCATGGACTATAGCTATACCAACGGAAAATTCTCTTTCCATGGTGAAACGGCTACCGGCGACTGCCATTCCTGGGCAACGATAAATGCTGCGGCATGGAGGATAAAGAGTAATCTGAGCGTTACGGCAATACAGCGATTCTATGCATACAAATATTATTCGCTCTTCTCGCAGAGTTTCAGCGATGGCGGCAGCGTGCAGAACGAGAGCGGAATGTATCTCGGCATCGACTGGCAGCTGGCTAAGGGATTCTCGCTCAACGCATATTCTGACGTAGCATATTTTCCATGGGCTAAATATCAGGCAGCTTCTGCTTCCCGTTCTTTCGACAATATGCTGTCGGTTGCGTACAACCGCGGAAGTCTTACATTTTCTGCACGCTATCGCATAAAGGTAAGGGAGAAGGACAATGCCGACAAGACGGCACTCATCAACCAGACTACTCAGCGCGGAAGGCTTGCCGTAAGATACGACAGGAAGGTATGGAACGTAAAAGCTCAGTTTGATACCTCCTTGTCAACCTATAAAGAACGCAGCTTTGGCTACATGACGGCATTGAGTGGCGGCTGCTCGGCAATAAGAAAACTTTCAGCGTATGCTGCCGTAGGGTATTTCCATACTCAGGATTACAACAGTCGAATATACAGTTATGAGCGCGGCATGGCATACGATTTCTCCTTTCCTTCATATTATGGTGAGGGTATTCACTATGCCCTGCTTCTGAGTACACAGGTTATAAGGAATGTTACACTGACGGCAAAGCTGTCGACGACAGACTATTTCGACCGTAACGCTATAGGTTCGGCTCTTCAGCAGATAGACAGTTCGTCGATGACCGATATCCAGGTGCAGGCTAAATGGAAATTCTGAATACCAAATAATATATGGAATAATAAGTAAGGGATAGGGAAAAATCACTCCTTTTATAATGGGATAAGCAATCCTTTTTATAAAAGGATAAGCAACCATTTCCTTAATTCCGCAGCACTTTTTCTTGTGAGAAGATTTCGCGTGTGAGGATGGC
>DAIOXG010000071.1:0-9888 GCA_036758085.1 Prevotella sp.
TTTAAATTAAGGTTTAAAATTTGATGTTCACACCAAACATGACAGTCTTTCCGTAAGGGTTAGACACGTCGCCGTTCTCTGGGTTGTAGCCAGTATGGTTAGCTGATGTAACAAAGTTCTGGAAGTTAACGTTAAACACGAGACTCTTGATATAGTCTGTCTTGATCAACTTGGTGAAGTCGTAGCTCAGCTGGATATTCTTCAGGATGAAGTAAGCCCAGTCGGCATTAGTACGGTCAGACAATACCACGCCCTTTGCACCGGCAGACGGAGCACATCCGTTAGGATTAGTAACAGGGTCGAACATGTCGTGGTATCCATCCTTCGACGGAATACCGAGCTGGTTCTTTATGCTGTTGTCCACCCACATAGAGTAGTTACCGGTATCCTGATAACCGATAGACCACTTCGAGTTGTTGTTGTAGTAATCCTCTGAACCAGCCATAGAAGCATATTTCCATGCACCCTGTCCGTAAATCTGCAATTTGAAGTCCTTATACTGAACACCGAGGTTTACACCATAGAAGTATTTCGGCTCAACGCTTCCGATACACTTGGTATCGTCGATAGACAGTCTGCCGTCGTCGTTAAGGTCTTCGTACATCTCAGAGCCGATACCTACAAGTCCCTTCAATCCAGGCATCTTGTTGAGGTATTCGTCGAGCTGCTCCTGTGTTCTGATGATACCGAGAGAGTGGTAAGCGTAAACGCCGTTAACCGGCTGTCCCACTTCGAGAACACGTGCAAGACCTGTAGAAGCTGTTCCGTCGTACACCGTGATGCGGTCAGCGCCGTCATACAGTTTCTTAATCTTATTGGTATTGTATGTGAAGTTACCACCCACGGTAACCTTCCAGTCCTTGTTTCTGATAATGTCAGCACTTGCCGACAGTTCGATACCGTGGTTGCTCACCTTACCCACGTTGCTCAATACTGAAGAATATCCTGAAGTAGAAGGGATAGGCACGGTATAGAGCAAATCCTTGGTCTGGCGGTTATAGTAATCGAAGTTCAGGTAAACTCTGTCGAAGAGAGTAAGGTCGAAACCGGCGTCAAACTGGTTTGTGCTCTCCCATTTCAGTTTAGAGTTACCCACCTTTTCATAGAAACCTACGATAGAGTTCACGCCGTCAGAGTAGTTGGCATCGCCAGGAGCACTTGCAAGCTGTGCAAGCGACTGGTAGTTTCCGATTTCCTGGTTACCCGTAACACCGTAGCTGCCACGAATCTTGAGGTCGGTTATAACCTTGTTTCCCTTCAGGAAATCCTCCTCAGAAGCACGCCATGCAAGACCTACAGAAGGGAAGGTACCCCACTTGCTGTCTGCTCCGAAGCGAGAAGAACCGTCGAAACGGATTGTTGCCGTCAGCATATATCTGTCTTTATAAGCATAGGTACCGCGGGCAGTCCATGAGATAAGCTTGTTGCTGTAGATGTCGCTTGCCACCTTGAGCGAAGCCTGGTCAGCACTTGCAAAGTTCCATGCGCCGAGAGCATCGTTAGAGAAGTTTCCCGACATCTGCGAATAGCGGTACTTATAGTCCTGCCAAGAGTAAACACCGGTCAGCGACATGCGGTGGTCGCCCCACTGGTTGCTGTAGGTAAGGATGTTATCCATCAGTCTTGATTCCTGTCGTGCCCACTTGTGCATACCGGAGCCGGTAGATGAATTAGACTGTATACCCTTTGCCGTCTGTGAACCCAAGTACTGATACTGGTTAGTCGTCTTCGTGTCGTAGCCGATATTCAGCTTGTAGTTCAAGTGTTTGTTGAAATCAACCTGAGCATAGAAGTTACCGATAAAACGGATATTCTTCACGTTGTCGTTTGTTGCAGCCATATCGGCAAACGGGTTAAATACCTCGCCATGCTGGATGATGTTCCATGAGCCGTCCTCGTTCTTAGGCAGGTCGGTAGGCCAACCAGAGCGGAAAATATCATTAGTAATAGGATCGGTCATGATATTCTGGCGAGAACTCGTAAGCTGCATGTTGGCGCCGATAGAGAACCACTTGTTAAACTTGTGGTCGAGGTTAGAGTGTGCCGTGAACTTCTCATAGCCCTGAGCGTCGAGAAGACCGTCTTGGTTATAGTATCCGGCAGAGAACATGTATCTTGTCTCGCCCGACATGCCGTCGAGTGTAACTCCATAGTCTTGAGTAAGTGCAGAACTGTTGATAACACCCTTCTGCCAGTCGTAGAACGGTCCGTCATAGCCGTTAGGGAACGGAGCGGTACCGCCCTGAGCCACGTTAGCCTTGTTTATATAATCGATAAACTCCTGACCGGTGATTGTATCGATAAGACGAGAACGCATCTGTACGCCGAGATTAGCGTGAGCCGTAATGTTGTGCTTACCCTTAGAACCTTTCTTGGTAGTAATCATAACCACACCGTTAGCACCGCGCGAACCGTAGATTGCCGTTGCCGAAGCGTCCTTCAGAATCTCCATCGACTCTATGTCGGCAGGGTTGATATCGTTCATGTTTCCGTCGGTGAGGGCAAAGCCGTCAACAACATACAGAGGGTCTGTGCCGGCATTGATAGAGGCAGAACCGCGGATACGCAATGTAGGAGCCTCACCAGGCTGGTTGTTGGTAAACACAGCCACACCCGAAGACTTTCCCTGTAATGACTCTATAGGGTTTGCTGCCATAACAGAGGTAATTGCTTCATTGCGCAGAGAAGTGGTAGAACCGGTGAGGTCGCTCTTCTTCATCGTACCATAACCTACAACTACCACCTCGTCCATCATATCATTGTCTTCCACGAGCTTGATGTCGTAGCTTCCGCCAGGAACAACCTTTACAGTCTGGGTCTTGAATCCCACGTATGAGAACTGCAGTGTCGTTCCGCCCTTAACGGTGATGTCATACTGTCCGTCCATGTTTGTGATGACACCCTGCTTCTGGTTGTCCGACGATACCACGCTTACACCGATAAGCGGTTCGCCCTGTGCATCGCGAACAACACCGCGCACGTGCATACTTTTAGTCTGTTGTTGTGGCATGACAGAGGCAACCTGTGAGTTTGTTCCCGTCGCTGTCGCAGCCAAAGGACTCAATGACAGTGCAGCTGTAGCCACGCCAATCATTGCGTTTGTCTTTAACATTTTCATAATTTCTTAATTAGCTTATATTATTAGATTCCTTTTTTTTATACTATGCTAATAGTTCATATTCATGCACCTTTTCTCGCCATGGCAGAGTCGAAGTAAACTTCACTCTGCTCATTTGGTTTAACGAAAACGTTTCCTTTTATACTAACAGCAATGTTATTATTTACTCCTATGACGCAGCCTTTTAAGCTTTGTAACCAAAATTAAAATAAATTTAATCGGTAAAGCTGAAAAATATAATATGAAGTTCTCTTTTCTTGTGGGTTTTTAGACAAAAACCGACAAAACCCCCGATGTCGTTTTGCAAGCCTTCGGCTTTTGTATTATTACAGATGTATCCTTTAGAGAGCAAGCTCTCTGTCGTCCACATCTGTAATAACACAAAGAGTCACTTCGTTCCTCCCGGCAAAACAACATCGGGCGATAAACATAAAAAACATTTTTACTCACAAATATAGAACAAAGTCTACTTGGCTAAGACAAAGTTGTACATGTGATATAGTAGCATGAGTATAACCTGCCAGTCATATCAGAATGCCCTTCCAGTCATTTCATTTCGTTCGATACACACATTCATAACGAACGAAATGAGCATTCATACCGAACGAAATGAACACGTGTATCGTTCGTTACGAGATGACTGTACAGCCTGTTTGACATGACTTATAGTTCGTAACAGTAAAACTTGTAAATCCATCAGCTTGTCGGTGTCATGCTTTATGCCCTTGCAGCAAGGTTACAAAAAGGAAAGCCGTACGTTCCATTTATAAAAACAACTCTTAATCTTAAACATCTATGAATAAATATGTTAGCTTGATATTCGTATTCCTGATGGCTTATATGGCAGTGTTGGCAAACAGTGTACAGCTCGCTCCAGACGATGACCTGTACAGCTTGACATGGCACACACAAAGCACGAACAGTTCTGAATCAATGCCTTGCGGCGGAGGAGAGATAGGACTAAACGTTTGGGCGGAGAATGGAGATATCCTGTTTTATATTGCCCGCAGCAGCGCTTTCGACGAAAACAATGCGCTGCTGAAGCTTGGCAGGGTGAGACTGCATCTGAGCGATGCGAATTTCGGGAAAGTATTTTCTCAAAAGCTTTCGCTAAAAGACGGAAGTGTTACAATTCGAGGTGCTAACAATATGGTCGTCAGATTCTGGGTCGACGTCTTCCATCCTGTAGTACATATCGATATTTCTGCCGACAAGGCGCAACATGCAAAAGTAACATACGAGAACTGGCGCTACAAAGATTATGCTCTCAGTGGAGAAGATGCCCACCTCTGTGGCATGAAAGGAACAAAAGACAGCATTTACATCCGTCCAGACAATGTGGCGTATGCCGACAATCAGATACTGTTCTATCATCGCAACCGTAATGACTTTATCTTTCAGCGAACTGTAGAATGCGAAGAGTTGCAAGATATTAAAGACAAACTGTGGAATCCGGTAAAGAACCGCACCTTTGGCGGACTTATACAAGGAACGGGACTTGTTGCAGCCGATACCGGCAGTGGGCATTATGCCGACACCGATTATAAGTATTGGAGTTTGGCAACAAAAGAGCCGAGAAAGAAGCTGAGCATTACCGTTACGACAAACATAGAGCAGACAGCAACATTAGACGAATGGCGGCTGAACCTGAACAAAATACAGAAAAGGCAACTTGCCAGTACCGAGGCAGACAGAAAGGCATCTATCAGATGGTGGAACTCATACTGGAAACGCAGCTATATAAATATGTATAGCGACACAGACCCTAAAGCGCGGGAGATAGCACGCAACTATCAGCTGTTCCGCTATATGCTCGGCTGTAATGCCTACGGCGATACGCCAACGAAATTCAACGGTTCGCTGTTCACCTTCGACCCTTGTTACGTAAAGGGAAACAAGCACCTCTCGCCAGACTTCCGGCAATGGGGAGGCGCATCGATGACAGCACAAAACCAAAGACTCGTTTATTGGCCGATGCTGAAAACCGGCGACTGGGATATGATGGACTCGCAGTTTAACTACTATCTCAGAATGATGCATAATGCAGAACTGATGACAGAATCGTATTGGGGACACAAAGGGGCTTGTTTTACGGAACAGATAGAGAACTTCGGACTGCCCGTGGCTTACAGTTACGGAATGGAACCGCGTACAGGACTGAGACCGCGAGGCAAACAGGCTAATGCTTATTGCGAATACCTCTGGGATACGGTGATGGATTTCTGCTTGATGATGATTCGCACAAATACATACGAGGGGAGAGACATCACGCCATATATCCCGTTTATCGAAAGCTGTCTAACCTTCTTCGATGAGCACTATAGGATGCTCGCACTACAACGCACGGTACAGCCTTTTGACCGGAAGAAGCACTATATCTTTTATCCCGGAACGGCAGGCGAGACATACAAGATGGCAACTAACTCATCGCAAACGATAGCTGCCCTGACCACAGTGCTGAACGAATTCATATTATTACCCGACAAATATCTGAGCAAGGAGAAAAAAGCACATTGGCAGGAAATGCTCTCACACATGCCCCCTATACCTTTCCGCACGATGGAAGGGCACAAAGTCATTGCTCCAGCCCAGTCCTTTGAACGGCTCATGAACGTAGAAATAAATCAGCTCTATCCGGTGTTCCCATACGACATGTATGGATTGGGACGACCAGACCTTGAGGTGGCACGCGACACATGGCGCTATGGCATAGACCAGCCGAAATGGCAAAAGAACAGGCACGAGTCATGGCATCAGGATGCAATATTCTGTGCAAGACTCGGACTGCTTGCTGAAGCCCGCGACCTCGTCTGGCGTAAATGGCAGAACGGCAGACACAGATTTCCGGCTTTCTTCGGACCGGGACACGACTGGACTCCCGACCACAACTGGGGCGGCACAGGAATGATAGCATTACAGGAGATGCTTATGCAAAACGTGGGAGACAGTATTCTTATCCTGCCATGTTGGCCAAAGGAATGGAATGTAAGTTTTAAGTTGCATGCTCCCAAGCAGACAACTGTTGAGTGTACCTATCGTAATGGAAAAATAGAAAAGTTGTCGGTGTTTCCGGAGTCAAGGCGAAAGGATATAATATGTATGCTGAATGATAAGGCAACTCCAGACACGCTGACGGCTCTCCGCTCACAGCCGATAAATGACAACTGGGAATTTGCTTTCGAGAATGAACAGGTAAAACACGTCTCCCTTCCACATACTTGGAACGATAAGGATGCACAGGAAAATATTTTAGACAAGAATGCTTCTAAAGCAACGCAAACGTACAAACGCGGCAAGGGAATACATTCCCGATCCTTGCTCATACCATCCGAATGGAAAGATAAGAAACGCATATTTGTACGGTTCGGAGCTGCATCGCAAGTAGCCAATGTGTATGTCAACAATAAATTCGTAGGTGAACACAAAGGTGCATTCACGGCTTTCTGTATTGAATTGACCAACGATATTAAATATGGAGAGGAAAACATACGTTCTTTCCTTTTCACCCCTTAATCTTCTGATATCTCTTTTGGCAAACCTCCTTATAGTCGTAGCCGAAGCCGTGGCGACAGAGCTTCACGAAGTTGTAGCGCAGGGTGAACTTTATCCTGTCCCATAGCGAAGCCTTCATGTCGGAACGGTAGAGAGACGGCACCATGTCGACGCAATAGATGTCGGCAAGGGTGTCGAAGGCGGAGAAACTTTTTGGATTGCCGCGAAAAAGCCATTCTTCGGCAAAGAAACGGTCGCCTGCCATGCGACTCTCGTCGAAGTCGGGAAGCTGGCGGATATATAGAGCCCTTGCCCACCAGAAGTTTCCGGCATACAGGTAATACTGCATTGGAGGTGGCGGGAAACGGTAGCAGCCGTAGACGTCGAAGCGCTCGTCGTGGGCAGGTCTACGCTGCGGACCGTCGGCAGCGGCAAGTAGGTTGCCCGACAGTAGGTTTACTGCAACCTTCCATTTGTCGAAGAGGAAATATTCCATCATCATGCGCCATGCCTCGATGTTGCGTTTGAAGTTGTTGAACTTGCGGTCTGTAGTGGTGAAATTCTGATATGTAATACCCTTGGTGTGGAAGTAATATACCAGACAATCCTCCTCTATACACTTGCGGCGCAGAAACTGCAGGGCAGGATATTCAAACATTCGCGGATTTCTGCCGTCGGCAATAATCTCCAGTTTCGAGTCGTCGCCAACTATTCTATGCAGCTCTGCAATGTCCTCGTCGTTGCGGGCAATAATGCTGACATACAGTTTGCTGGAACGCTCAAAGAGACCGCTATTCTTCAGATGGGCAATCTGTTTGGCAACCATCTTCTGCCAGTCTTTGTCGCAGAAGATATGGTAAATGCCGTATACGGGCAGTTTGGTATCAGGTGTGTTCTCCCATGCCGAGAGGTCATATTTGCTTGTGGTATGGAAAAGCGTGTCCTTGAATTTATCGATAATAGTGTACATTGTTAGTCCTCGTCATATAATTGTTCATATCCTTTGCGCATACTCTCGATAGAGAACCGCTCCTTCACGAAGTTGCGGACAGTAAGCTGAAGTTTTGTTCTGTCAGCCTTGGGGATTATGTTGCGGAAGATATTCAGGTATTCAGCGTGTGAATTGCCGTGAGCCGTCAGCGGCCAGTCGGAGGGCACCGTCTCGCAGAGTCCCTTGCAGTCGCTGCAAATTACAGGCAGTCCTGCCATTGATGCCTCGACCGCCATCAGTGGCAGTCCTTCAAATTCCGATGGCATGAGCATATAGTCGAAAGAGGCGAGAAAGCGGGAAATGCCGAAAATCGGTTCGACGACAGACACGTTGTCGAGTCTTCCCAGTTCCTTAACCACCATCTGCTTCAGCTTTCCGCAGCCAACAATATGGAAGTGATACTGCGGCATGTCCCGAAGAGCCTTTATAATATATATAAGGTGGCAGATGCCTTTCTGCTCCTCAAAGCGTCCGGCAAAAAGGATGTTCACCTTTCCGCCGACAAGTTTGCCGTATTTCTCCTGTTTCACTTCGGGCACACCGTTATATATAATAGGTGGAACGGAACCGTATTCCCTGTTGTAACATTCGAGCACCGACTGCGATATTGCGATATTGGCATTGTTCCGTTGGTAAAACCTCTCCACCTTTCTTCCAAAACGCTTCAAGCCGGTCCAAAGACAAGTGTTGTGAATCGTGC
This sequence comes from Prevotella sp., assembly GCA_036758085.1. Lineage (GTDB taxonomy): Bacteria > Bacteroidota > Bacteroidia > Bacteroidales > Bacteroidaceae > Prevotella. The sequence goes on from DAIOXG010000071.1 coordinate 8,302, forward strand.
GGACAATCCTGCACCGTCTTTGCAGCCATGGGAAAAACAGGAAGAAAGTCCACAGACACATGTCGGGTGTCTCGGTATGGGCGTGGATGATATCGGGTCTGAACCTGAGCCAAATAATCAGAAACCGAATAGGGAAGAGCATTGCGGCAATCCTCTCCGCCATGAAGTGGAAATGGAAATTCGGCATCCATGAGCGGTGGCACCTTACGCCGGCATCCCGTAGTTCCTTGACAAAGCCTTCGGTAAATGTGGAGTTGCCGCGGAGCACCTCCACGATGTGGTATTCAAAATCCCTGTTGCCGGATTCTGCAATGTTTGCCGCCACGCGTTCAGCCCCTCCGAGGTCGAAGCGCGATATAATATGGAATACGCGTTTTTTCATCTTTTGTGTTTCAATAATACGGCAGCCACTTCACTGGCGCAATGCCTGTCGTTATATAGCGTTTCGGCAAGCAGTCGGGCTTTCTTTCCCATTTCGGCAGCCTCCCGTGGGTGCTCCTGTATGTAGCGTATGGCTTTCACCCATCCCTCCGTGTCGTAATAGTCTACGGATATGCCGCATCCCTCCTTGTCGAAATCTACGGGAATCTGCGGGTTGCGACTACATATCGTAGGCAGTCCGAGGGCGAGAGCTTCCACCACGGTAGTCAGTCCCACGGTGTATTTCGTCTCCAGACAGCAAATCACTACGCATGCCGAATTATATACCGTGCGACTGAGGTTAGCTTGCTGGTAGCCCGACATGAAATGAACCTTCACATTGTCGTTCACCTTCATCTTGCGGAACATCCTTTCGTAGTCGATGCCGCAGTTGCTCTTGTTCAGATAGATGTCGAGCGGAGCATCGGTCTGGTTGAATGCCGCCACGAGAGTTTTCATGTCGCGCCGTTCCCGTCCGGTGGAGATAAAGCCGTGGTGCCCGTCATTGTCAGGCATGCTCATAATCCGGTCGTAGAAGTCGAGGTCGGCTCCCCAATGTGCTACGTGCATTCTCTCTCTCCTTGCTTTCTTAGTCTTCAGCGAGTCGTCGTAGAGTTTCTCAGAGAAGAAAAACATGTCGTCGATGCCGCGGTAGAAGAGTCTGCCGAGCCATTCGCGCCATTTCTTCTTCGGTGTAATAATCGGCTGATGATGCCATATTATAACAGGTTTGCGAAACAGTCCTAAGGCTCGCAAGAATATCACGAGTTCCAGGTATTTGTAGTGTGTGGCATAAACGGCATCAATCTTCTTGTAGTTCTTCATTATTTCGGAAAGAACATACAAGGCAGCCCTCAGTCGGCTGGAGAAATCGCGGTGGCGGTGCATCACCATCTCTATGCCGTGGTCGGCGAGATGTGTGGCGCCATACAGAAAATGTCCGGGAAAACGTCCCTTTTCCCATTCGCTGTAAATATACTGTATATCTTCGGTGTGGTAGAAATATATTCTCATACGTGTGCAAATTTACGTAAATTTCCCTTATAACCAATATATATTACGTAAATTTCCCTTATAAGGAATATATATAAGGTAAAAAACTTCAGACGTGGGCGGGTTTCCTCTTGTCGCGGGGAAGACTTCAGTAGCCTTCCCCGTTCCGTTCAT
>DAIOXG010000072.1:0-9850 GCA_036758085.1 Prevotella sp.
TTGTTTTTCCGAGCGTGAGGATTTTATCTAAAGGGGAGACGGGAGAGGGGAAGAATATAAATCAGAAACTTCAGTTACTATATTACTTTACACTAAATATTAAAGTCTAAAAAACCGGAATACTCTTTCGATTGGAGAATTCCGGTTTCATATTTTGTCAAATCCGTTCTTCCGAACAGAACATCATCTCTGCGTTTCCTCAAACTTCTCCTTCAGCCACAATTTCTGCTCCGGGATAGTCATGTGGCTATTGTCGAGCTCTATGGCATCAGCAGCCTTGCGCAAAGGCGACACCTCGCGGTGAGAATCGATATAGTCGCGCTCCTCTACATTCTTCAGGATATCCTGGAAATCCGCCGGCATGCCCTTCGCTTTCAGTTCGTCGAAACGACGTTGCGCACGAACCTCGGCTGATGCAGTAACAAAGATTTTCAGTTCTGCATCCGGGAAGACAGCCGTACCAATATCTCTGCCGTCCATCACTATTCCCTTCTCCTTGCCCATTGCCTGCTGCTGGGCAACGAGAGCCTTGCGCACGAATCCAAGAGCCGCAACAGGACTCACCTTCGACGATACTTCCATCGAACGGATATCCTTCTCCACCAGTTCGCCGTTAAGATAAGTGTCGGGTCTGCCTGTTTCCCCGTTCAGCTTAAACGAAATCTTTATCCCCGGCATCGCCTTCTCAAGGGCTACAGCATCAACGGAACCGTCGGCAGCAAACATGCCGTGGCGCAGGGCGTAAAGTGTTACCGAGCGGTACATGGCACCCGTATCAACATATATATATCCTATTTCCCTGGCAAGATCCTTTGCCATAGTACTCTTGCCACACGACGAAAACCCGTCGATGGCGATTACAATCTTCTTCATATATTCTATTAATTACTGATATTGTTTCTTTTATTTTCCTTCCTTGTATTTTATAGCCTCCAGACATTTCTCCATAAGCCATTTCGGAGTGCTTGTAGCACCGCAGATGCCTATTGTCGAGGCTCCGTCGAGCCACTCCAGCTTTATCTCGTCCGGTCCCTCTATAAGATGACTGTTGGGGTTGACACGCCGACACTCGTTGAACAACACTCTGCCGTTGCTGCTCTTTCTGCCGCAAACAAACAGCACGAGGTCGTGGCGTGAGGCAAACGAACTGACGTTGGGCATGCGGTTTGCCACCTGACGGCAAATGGTGTCGTAGCTCTTGAACACTGCCTTCGGCGAAATATGGGCCTGGATATATTCTATGATACGGTGGAACTCGTCGAGCGACTTTGTAGTCTGCGAATACAGATATATGTCGCGCCCGAAATCCAGACTCTTCACATCATCGAAATGATGGATTACCCGCGCCTTGCCACCGGTCTGCCCTACGAGTCCGAGCACCTCGGCATGGCCCGGTTTGCCGAAGATTACGATCTGTGCATCGGGCGCCTCGTCGTATTTTCGCTTTATCCTGCGCTGCAGCTGCAGCACAACGGGGCATGTGGCATCTATTATCTCGATATTGTTCTGCCGGGCAAGGGCATAAGTCTCCGGCGGTTCGCCATGGGCGCGCAACAATACCTTGACGTCGTGGAGCTTAGCCATCTCGTCGTGGTTAATCGTAACAAGTCCCATCTGCTTCAGGCGTTCACACTCCATACCGTTGTGGACAATGTCTCCTAAGCAATAAAGGGCATTGCCACCGGCAAGTTCTTCTTCCGCCTTGCGAATAGCCGTGGTTACACCGAAACAAAAGCCACTGCCACTGTCGATTTCTATTTGGGGTTGCATTTTTTGTTGTTTTTTTTGGGGGGGCTCGGAGTTCTCAGAAATCTCGGAGGACTCTCTGAGAGCCCCCTATTTCCCGTAATACATCTGCAGCAAATCGTTTGCCGCAGCAAAGCTTGTTTTCTCGCCGCGCAACACGCGCTGTTCATATTCCTTCATCTGCTGTTGAATCATGGAATTGTTGTAGAAGTTGTTGCGCAGGTTCTCGTTTATCGTCTCATACATCCAATACTTGTTCTGCTCATTGCGGCGATATTCGAAGTATCCGTTTTCCTTTACGAAATCAAAATACTCGTAAATCATGTCCCACACCTCTTTTATTCCTGTACCGTAAAAGCCACTGTAGCAAAGCACCTTAGGCTGCCAGCCGCTCTCAGGAGCCGGGAAGAAATGCAGGGCATTGCGGAAATTAGTTGCTGCGATATGACACTTGTCCACATTGTTGCCGTCGCATTTGTTTATCACGATACCATCAGAAATCTCCATGATGCCGCGCTTTATACCCTGCAGCTCGTCGCCGGTACCGGCAAGCTGTATCAAGAGGAAGAAGTCTACCATCGAATGGCAAGCCGTTTCGCTCTGCCCTACTCCAACGGTTTCTACAAAGATTTTATCGTAGCCTGCCGCCTCGCAAAGTATTATAGTCTCGCGGGTCTTGCGGGCAACACCGCCAAGAGAGCCTGCCGACGGACTGGGGCGGATGAACGACTCCTTTCTGACTGCAAGTTTCTCCATACGCGTCTTGTCGCCAAGGATACTGCCCTTTGAGCGTTCTGAACTTGGGTCGATGGCAAGCACTGCGAGTTTTCCGCCGAAGCGGTCGAGGACATGAACTCCAAATTCGTCGATTGACGTACTTTTGCCGGCTCCCGGCACACCGCTGATTCCGATGCGCACGGAATTTCCGCTATAAGGCAGACACTTCTCTATCACTTCCTGAGCCTTTGTCTGATGATCGGGATTGACACTCTCCACAAGGGTTACTGCCTGACTGAGAATTGTAACATCACCTTTCACGATGCCTTCTACCATATCTGCCGCACTGAGTTCGCGACGGCGGAATCTGCCTCGCTTTAGATACGGATTTATATTCGACGGCTGCACGACACCTTCGTTGACCTGCAGTCCTGCATATTCTTTACTGTTCTCCGGGTGGTCCATAATATGAGTTTAGAATTTAGAATGTAGAGTTTAGAGTTATTCTATTTTCAATGTTGAATTTAGAGTTATTCTAATTATGAATTATAATCATGTCTCATTTCACTTTTACTTTTATTACGACCTTCGGTTGCTTAGGATCGTTGGTGATAATAAGCACACGAGGTTTGCTGCGCACATTCCGAAGCTGCTTCCTGTTTATCGTAATCTTCAGCTTAGCCTGTTCGCCGGGTTTAAGCTTCGACTTATTGAGCTTTACGTTCATGCCCGATGTGAACATCTGCATAGAACGGATGTCAAGTGTTGAACGTCCGGAATTTTCAATAATTATATTGCCGCTGACACTCTGCTTATCGGCAGGAGTGCTAAGGTCGAGCGTCGTTTCAGAAAGTTTTATCGACGGAGCATTGGCGAGTTGGGTTTCCGACATATTGTCGAAGTCTGGCAGCAATACTGCCGACACGGAAATCTCCTTGTCCATGCTGACCTTCTCTCCCGGTTTCTTGGCAAGGAATACAGAAGTTTGTGTCAATCCGAAGTCATGAAGCTTCTTTGAATTGAGCTTCAGCGAAACGACGCCGGTCTTTCCCGGTGCGATATCCGTTGGCGACACCGATGAAGAGAGATAAGAAGGCAGGTGCATAATCACCGGACTTATCGTCTCCGGTGTGGTATTCTTTACGTGAATCAGCTGCACGGGATAGTCGCCACGGTTGACATCATCAAACTCGACATCGTTGACATCCAGCATCATGCCGTCGATTTTATACGGGAAAGAGCCTAAGAAATCTGATGTTTCAGCTACCACAACGCCTCTCATCTTTAGATAGAAAGGCTTTTTAGAAGAGTTGCAGAAAAGAGCCACTTCCTTTTCGAAATGTCCGAGCTGGCGCGCATCGTATGTGGCTGATACGGTGAAGACATCACCACGGTTTATTGTCTGTCGCGGATAGTCTACGGTGGTACATCCGCAGCTTACTCTCACTTGGTCGATTTTCAGTTCGTTACCCTTATTGGTAAGTTCAAACTTTACGGTTACCGGTGATTCATACACCACATTACCGCAGTCGATTATCTCATTCTTTGCCGCAATTCGCTGTGCCATGACATCTGTTGATGCCATGGCAAGCAATGCCAATATTATAGTTTTGTTATTCATCTTCATACTTTAGTTATTTTTTTTCGGATATCTGCCATGCCGCGGTTTTTATCAGCGCACTACATTTACAGTTTCAGCCCCAGCTCTTCCGGAGAACTCCGGAGCATAAGCACACTGTACGGAGCAAGAACCGGTGGTGTAGTTGCCTGTGCGGTCTACATAATATTCTGTTTCAACCACGTGTCTGCCCTTAGACAAGCGACTGAAATAATAATTCGTCGCGTTATCCTTCGGCACACAGTAGTAGCCCCAGCCATAACCGCTCGTCTGTCTTACCGGTTCCATACAGGCAGCACGCTTGTCAATGACCTGCACGAAATCATAGTCGCGGTCGGCAGTTATCGTCAGTCTTACCTTTATACGGTCGCCAACTGTCAGCGACTGGATGTTTCCATTGCCACCACTTATCATCTCGCGCTCTATCTTAATGCCGGATGCGGCAGCTGATATATTCTCTGTCTTCTGCGAGAACTGCGCATAGGCAGCGCCCCATGAGGTGCCGTTTCCGGTTTTACTTACCGTCAGGTTCTGCTGTCTGTCGATGTCGTATACCACTTTATTGTATCCAAGTGCTACGCTTGCCTTTGGCAATGTCTGGTGCTTACCGTCAACTGCAACGGAGAAGTCGTTAGTGTCATCTGCCGAGAGTTCCTTGTAATTACCGTCGATGAATGCATAAATTGCATTTACACTGTTTATCGGCGTATCCCAAGCCTGAGTGCGTTTAGCCTGTAGCAGCCATAGCCTCATCTCATTTACAGTAGCGGCATCATTCGGCTCTACAGCCTTCAGAGCTTCGATAGCGGCTGTTTGGGTCGGTATGCGATAGTCAAACCATGAGTAACCGGCGCGCTGGGTGTCGAAGTATCTGCCCATATCCGGTTTGGAAACGGTATACTGTCGGATGCTTTCCACATATTCCTTGGCTTCCTGTGTCTTGCCGTCGCTGTTCAGCACAATAGCCATCAGAGCCTTGGCATAGATGTTGCGCTGGCGGTTTTTGCGCAAGTAAGTGAGGAGATAATCCTTAACCGTCTTCTCGCCAGCTGGCAGTTTGCGTCCGAGCAGTGTGTTTATGTATAAATACTGTATTGCATGAGAATCACATATTGCCGGAGTTTCTCCTTTCTTCTCCAGTTTCTTCATCTCCTCATATTCCCGAACGACAACATCGCCAAGATATGCCATTCCCTTTTCCATGATGCGGTCGGCTTGAGAATTGCCAGTCATGCTCTTAAGGCGAGCAAGCGTTTCAAGCACTTGTGCCGTCATTGCCGGCGAACCGTTCATTCCTTTCCACCAGCTCCACGAGCCGTCGTTGTTTTGCAGATCCGACAGAGATTTAAACTGCGCTGCAAGTCTATAATCGATAGCCGACTCATCAAAGAAGGTGGAGAGCATTTTCTTCTGGTCGCTTTCCTTATCGGCATCCAAGAGCCAAGGTGTTTCGTCGAGGACGAGAGTTTTCAGTTCTTGATTCTTCTCCAAAGAACTAATCAAGCTTCCATTATCCGATACACCTTCTTTCTTCCAGATATCGACTACCTTCTTTATTACCGGCGACTGCTTCATTATATACTTTCCAAGAGAATTTGCATAATAGGCAGAAACCAAATTTATGGCATTCTTCTCGTTTACTTCGGATATCGAAGGCAGGGCTTGAATCATTAGCCATGTAGGATTGGCTGTGTATTCAACGGTCAACTTCTTGCCGGCGGCATCTTTCGGGAACAAGGTGTCAAGCTTAATGTTCTTTTCGCCTTTCTGCAAGAATGTAAACGGAACGGTGTTGACAACTCTTTCCACGTCCGGCAACACAGGCAGATAGTGTTGCTCGCCATCACTGTAGTCCTTGCCTTCTGCCGAGATACGGCATACGAGGAGTGAAGGCATTTCTGTATCTGCAGAGAAGTTAAAGACGGCATTTTCTGTTGAGTTGGCAGCAATCTTTATCTTTCTTGTCTGTAGAGAAACCTGCTTGTCTGTTTCCGGGTCTACAATCTGCATCTTTACGGTAGTAGTAATGCTCTTGTCGGTAGTATTGACAATGCGCGCTGCGATGCTTGCCTTATCTCCAATGCGAACAAATCGCGGAACATTAGGCATAACCATAACCTTCTTGCTAGCCACGGCTTCACTCTCGATGATACCGAAGTTCATGTCCTTATCGTGGGCAAAGCCACGGAAGTTCCATGTAGTAACGCTTTCGGGAAGGGTGAATGAGATATTCACGTTGCCGTTGTTGTCGGCATACAGTGCAGGATAGAAGAAAGCAGTCTCCTGAAGATTCTCTCTCAACTGAACACTTTCCTCTGACTTTGCCTGAGCTTCAGCCTCAGCCTCTGAGTCTTCTTTGGCATCATTTGCCAACACTTCGAAATCTTTGCGTATTACAACTTTGTTTTCGGTTAAAGAAGCGTCGGAAGATTTTCTTACCTCTTCCTTTGCCGAGAGCACAGTGCCATAACCTTTCACCATAAGAGGAGGGCGAGCCGTGGTAAGTACGGCATTTTCCATTCTGTTGCTGCCAAACGACAGATAGAGAAGGTCGCTGAAATCATAATCAAAGGTATTGAAGGTATATGCCTTATACGGAGCCCATTTGATATCTTTGCTTGCAGAAAGCATCATCGAATATCCCATATTGGTAATCCACCTTGTCGACGGGAAATTCTGCCACAGACCGAGACTGAACGAGAAATCATTCTTGGCAATCTGGTCGAGCGACTTGTCATACATCATGGCGAGCAGCTGTCCGCCACTGAGTTTACTGTAGTTATTGTTGATTTTGTCGTTTGCATTATGGCGCGAGATATTAAGCGTCCATGTCTCCTTCTGACCAGATGTGAGCTTGTCGCGGAAAGTTACCCACTTCAAGTCAAGGGTTTTATCCTCAAGCGGACGGGCGATTGTGTACTTATGTTCATAAGCCACACCATCCTTCACCCACAGGAAGTTGAGAAGCAATCCCTCGCCATACTCCTCCTTATATATATAAGGTATAGTCTTGAGCGAATTGCTTACTTCAATTGTTCCGTTTTCGAGTTCCTTGTTTCCGGCAATTACGGAATACATAATATGGGTATTCTCGCATGATGAGCCAACCTGCACATATACAGGTTTGCCGTCTCTCGGAAATGTTTCAGAAGAAATGTAAGCCCAGTCTGGAGTTTTCGTTGCCAGCAGTTTGTCGTCCATGCCGAAGAGCACGAACTTGCAGCTTGCTGTATCTGCTCCACATACTGCCGTCAGCGTATGTTCTCCTGATTTAATATCGCTATATTTAGTCCAATCAATAGTAAAGCTCTCGTTTGCCTTTGCGCTGTATTTCTTCGGAAGAGAATCGAACCAATAAGTTACCTCACCGCTGATTTCCTTTCCCGAAGCATTATAGCGGTTGAAGGTAACGGCAAGCGTACTGTCTCTCAAAGTCTTTGCCGGTACACTGAACGAAAGTGCTGTAGGGTTTGTTCCGAGCGTGATGCTCGTCTCTGTCTGATGACTCTCCCCGGCATTGTCGGTTACCTGTGCCGAAGCCGTGAAGGTATAATACAGAGGCATGTAATATTTCCTTGATGCATTGCCGTTGTTTGCCTTCTCCTCATAACCATCGGGCATAACAACCGGAACGCGAACAGAGAATCTGCCCTTGTCATCTGTTGAAACAGTATCTGTCAGCATCAGCCTGTCGGCATCGTCATTACCGCTATACCGCCAGAACCAGCGCGAGCGACTGCGTTTTACGCTGTATGCCACCCGTGCGTTCTGCACCGGAACTCCGGCATACGACAACGCAGAACCGGTAATGTTTACCGTGTCGCCATTATGATATTCAGCAATAACGTCGTCAAACTTCACTTCGTATGTCGGACGCTTGTAGTCCTCTACGAGGAAAGACTTACGTGCCATACTGTTACCTGTACATCTTACAGAGAATCTGCCGTTCATCACATTACCCTGTGGCAAATTGAAATCCACGGCAGCAGTACCGTAATCGTCGGTAGTAGCCTTTTTCTCCTCCACCACCTTATTATTGGCATTCAGCAGAGAGAAAGTAAGTTCTTTTCCGTCAACAGCCTTAGAAGAATGAAGTCCGTCGACATCATACGCCACAGCCGAAACATGTACGGTCTGTCCCGGACGATAAACAGAGCGGTCGGTAAACAACGCCGTGTTGCTTATCTTTCTTTTATTGCCATAGTTGGTGAAGTTTCCATAAACCGCAGTTGTCTGCATGTAATTGTCATCAGCAGTATATGCCCTTACAAGATTGTAGCCTCCGTTCGACTCCTTAACAACGGCAAATCCGTTTTCATCAGTATCAACAGTAGTCTTAGTCTTGTCGTTGCGATTTTTCCACAATTCAATCTTTGCCCCCGGCAACGGTTGTCCGGTAGTAGCACTAACCACAGCAAACCTCACCTTATTCTCCGGCAGACTGATTCTCCCCACGAAGACATCACTGACGGCAACAATAGTGCGCTGGATTTTCAAGCTACTGTTGTCTGCCGACATCTCGACGAGATAAAGTCCTGGCTTTAGCTTCGGCAAGGCAACATCAACGACCTTGCTGTCATACTCATTCTCCATAGCAACGGGAGTATTAATTTCAATCCTTGAAGAGGATATGAGCAACGGCTTCACCTTTTTCCATCCAGCCGGGTCATAAGGATCAAGAGAAGTGTTTCCGCTAAGGTTCAGACGAGTAAAGGCAATCTTGAAGTTCTTCAGATTCTTCACCGTCACACGAATGCTGTCGCTTCTGTTTGGCAACAAGGTATTGTCTATCATTGTCGAAAAACTCGGCTTTACGAGATTATCGTATTCGCTCCTCAACCGTGGAATATTTCTCCATGTCTGCCATTTATTCAAGGCATAATTTATGAATGTCGCCTTGTCGGCAGCCGACACATCGGAGCAACTGTTAATATAGTTGTATTTCTCCAATGCCACCTCTCCACACTCCGGCATATCGCCATATACGACAATCAGCGAATCGAGTTGCCTCAGGTATTTGCTTTCTTTCGCCTTGCGTTCGGCATAGACATAGCGCTCAGCATTATCACGATCGTTTTTCACCATGTCAATGGCAGTAACCAGAGCCGCACGGCGGTTGCCGGCCTTATCGTAGTATTTGTTCAGCAGCCGGTATTCGTCAGCCTTATAGCCGATAATGCTGAGCAAGTCGTTGTTGAATATTTCTCCGTCAATACCTTTCCTTACAAACGGTACATATCCCAATGCTCTCGTTTTTGCAAGCACATCCGGATTAGCCAATGCCTTTTTGAAGAATTCCCTGCTTTTGTTTTTGGCATCAGTAAAATCAGCATTATTATCAACCGAAGCATAGACATCACCAAGCACACAATTGTACACGGCAGCAAGCGCAGCGTCAGTCTTCTCAGCCTGTCTTGCCATATTTTCCACTCTCTGGACAGAAGGCTTCAGCGAATCGCCACTTATTCTTGAGCACAATACGAGTCTGTCAATCTCCGCTTTCAGGAGATTGCCGTAGCTTTTGTCTTTTAGAGCATGAGTACTTATCTGGTCGAGCAATTGTATCTGCGTCTTCGGCAGATCCTTATCCTTAGCTCTTTCATACTGCTTCCATATCTGTGAATATCCGTCGGCAAAGAGAGCGAATGGCATCATCATCGCCGCAGCAATAGCAATAATGGTCTTTTTCATATCTGTTGTTTTCTGTTTGAGGTTGTAAAGTTACGACTTGTTTTTGAGAGAAGCAAATAATGCGTCCCTTTTTATATT
>DAIOXG010000073.1:0-9836 GCA_036758085.1 Prevotella sp.
AAGTAGCTTGACACTAATCAACGAATATAACTTAAATTTATTAATAACTTAAATTAAAATCAAAAAAAATTATGGCAAATTCAAAGACAGCAGCCCCAGCTAAAAAGAAGGGCTTCCAGGGCGTTCGCGCAGCGATTTGGATCATCGTACTCTGCTTCATCGCAGGTGTATGCTTCTATCAGTTCGTACTCGGTAACCCAGGTAACTTCCAGGGTGGCGACAATGCTAACGCTCCACTTCCAGGCAACTTGCTCGGTACTATCTACAAGGGAGGTATCGTCGTTCCTGTAATTATCACTCTTCTCTTTACTGTGATTGCACTTTCAGTAGAGCGTGGTCTTGCTCTCCGTACAGCTAATGGTAAGAGCAGCCTCGTTAAATTCGTTGCTAATGTAAAGGCTGCAGTTTCTGCAGGCGACATGGCTAAGGCTCAGCAGCTTTGCGACAAGCAGCAGGGTGTTGTTGGTAACGTTGTTACCGCTTCTCTGAAGGCTTATGCAGAGATGGAGAAAACTCCAGGTTTGAAGAAAGAGCAGAAGGTTTCTAAGATTCAGCAGGCTCATGAGGAGGCTGTTCAACTCGAGATGCCTACTCTTCAGATGAACATGCCTATCTTGGCTACTCTCGTAACTCTTGGTACTCTTACCGCTTTGTTCGGTACCGTTGTCGGAATGATCAAGTCATTCGCCGCTCTGGCAGCAGGTGGTGGTGGTGACTCACTTGAACTTTCTACCGGTATTTCTGAGGCCCTCGTCAACACTGCTTCTGGTATTTTGACTTCATGGTGCGCCGTTGTTGCTTATAACTACTACTCAAACAAGATCGATAAGCTTACTTACGCTCTTGACGAGGTTGGTTACACTATCGCAAAGACATACGAAGCTAACCATACAGAAGAGGCTTAATCTTTTTTACTAACCCTTTTAAACTTTTATCACTATGGGTAAGTTAAAGATTAAGAAAGCCGACATCTGGATAGACATGACCCCTATGTCTGACGTGATGGTCCTTCTGCTTACCTTCTTCATGTTGACTTCTACGTTCGTGAAGAATGAGGCAGTTAAGGTTAATGCGCCAGGCTCAGTGTCAGAGATCAAAGTTCCAGAAACTGAAGTTCTGCAGATTCTCGTTGACAAAGACGGTAAAATCTTTATCGGACTTGACAAACCGGGTTACATGCAGGAGATGCTCACCAATTTCGAAGGCAAGTTCAGCAGCTTGACTCTCTCTCCAAAACAGGAGAAGAACTTTGCAGGTCTTGCTTCATTTGGTGTTCCTATGAACAAAATGTCTGATGTTCTCAAGCATGAGGCAGCTGACATCAACAACGAACAGAAAACAATGGGTATTCCTACAGACTCCATCAACGGAGGCATGAGCGAATTCCAGTGTTGGGTTGACGCAGCCCGCAACGCTTCTTTTGGCGACAAGATGAAGGTTGCAATCAAGGCTGACGCTGCAACACCATACAAGGTCGTTAAGAAAATGATGTCAGAGCTTCAGGATATGAGTGAGAACCGTTACTATCTTATCACTACTTTAAAGAAGGAGGAGGCTGAATAATATGGCAAAGAAAAAAGGTTCAAGACAGAAAAAAGTCCAGACCCGTGTCGACTTCACCCCTATGGTGGATATGATGATGCTTCTTATCACCTTCTTCATGCTCTGTACTTCTCTGAGCAAGCCTCAGTCAATGCAGCTCACCATGCCAAGTAACGATAAGAACGTAAACGATCAGGACCGTTCGGCAACGAAGGCGTCTCAGACACTGACTCTTTATCTGGCAGGAAACGATCAGATTTATCACGTAGACGGTATTCCTCAGTACGACAACCCTGCATGTCTGAAAAAGACAACATGGGGTGCCGACGGTATTCGCAACGTGCTGATCAACCACAAGACAGAGGAAGGATATACTCCTGTAAAGAACATCATGGCTGCAAAGAAACTTCTCGATGCAGAGCGTGCTAAAGACAAGAGCATGTCTGACTCAGTTTACAACCAGCGTCTTGACAAAATCAAGAAGGGTGAGTTGGAAACAGGTAAGGTTCCTGCACTGACAATCATCATCAAGGCACTTGACACAGCGTCATACAAAAACCTTGTTGATGCTCTCGATGAAATGCAGATTTGTGCAATAGGTAAGTACGTTATCGATAAGATTAACCCAGATGACCAGCGTCTCCTCGATGCTGCTCATGTAAAGTAATCTGATTGATAGTTGTCTAATTTTTAAATAAAAAAAGAAAATGGCAAAAATTGATCTTATATCAAATGAATGGGCTGACATAGTCTTCCAGGGTCGTAATAAGGTCTATGGTGCTTACCAACTGCGTAGAGGTACAAGCAAGCGAAACATCTGGGCTATGGTGTTCGTTGCTGCCGTAGCAGCTGTTGCATATTTAGGACTTGCAGCTTATAACTCTTATCAGGCAGCTCAAAAGGCTAAGTTCGAGGCTGAGATGGAGGCTTCTCTCATCGAAACCAAGAAGCAGGCCAAGGTTGAGAAGAAGACTGAGGCTCCTAAGGTTGAGCAGGTGCAGAAGGTTGAGAAGGTTAAGTCTTCTATCGCCTTCACTCCTCCTGTCATCAAGAAGGACTCTGAGGTAAAGCCTGAGGAGGAAATGAAAACTCAGGATGAGTTGAAGGAAACCAAGACTGCCATCGGTGCTTTCGATGTGAAAGGTAACGACGAGGCAGGCGGTACTGTATTGAAGGCCGTTGAGGATATTGCTACTCCAGAGCCTCCAAAGCAGGAAGTAGAGCAGAACAAGGTATTCGATGTAGTAGAGCAGCAGCCTTCATACCCTGGTGGTATGGGTGCACTCAACCAGTGGCTCGCAAGCAACATCAAGTATCCTGCAATGGCTGCCGAGAATGGTATCGAGGGACGTGTAGTCGTTCAGTTCGTCGTAGAGCGTGACGGTTCCGTTTCTGGTGTACATGTTGTTCGTGGTGTTGACCCATCATTGGACAAAGAGGCAACCCGCGTGGTTTCTCAGATGCCTAAGTGGATTCCTGGTAAGCAGAATGGTTCTGCAGTACGTGTTAAGTACACTGTACCTGTAACATTCCGTCTCCAGTAATATCATTGAATATTATAGGGAAAGGTAGAGGTAATGTCTCAAAGGAGGTATGTCTCTACCTTTCTTTTTATCTTATAGCGACTTTTTGCATAATGCTACAATGATTTTTTGAGTAGCCTCAGGCAATGCAAATATATGTCGTCAGCATTTGCCGTTTAATGGCAATAAATTAATCAAGAACATTCATAAAAACAAAGTTTATCATGAAGCGAATTACATTCACATATATTGTTATGACGATGGCATTATTGGTTTTCTGCACATGTGGAGGTCAGAAGTCCAAGAATGGCAGAACGGATACCTATGCATCCGGCAAGATGACATTAATGTGCGACGAGAGCTTCAGTCCTATAGTCAAGGAAGAGCTTGCCGTGTTCCATGCCATGTATCCCGATGCACATGTTACGGCAGAATATACAAACGAGATTGATGCCTTCAACGCTCTTATGAAGCAGAAGGTACATTTAATAATAACGGCAAGGAATTTCTCTGCCAAGCAGCTTGAGTATTTCAAGACTAACAAGATACAGCCACGTTGGTTCCCTTTGGGATATGATGGTTTGGCATTTATCATAAACCGCAACAATGTAGATTCGTGTATCACCGTGAAGGATATAAAGAGAATACTCTCCGGACAGGCAACGAAATGGAATCAGATAAACAAAGGTTCGCGTCTCGGAACGATAGATGTTGTTTTCGACAACCGTCAGTCGGCAGCCGTTCGTTGGGCAGTTGATTCAATCCTTGGCGGCAAGCCAATCAATAGTCCGAACATTTCGGCAGTCAAGACCAGTGCCGAAGTGATAAAATATGTAGAGAAGACTCCAAATGCCATCGGTATCATCGGCAGCAACTGGCTCAACGACAAACGCGACACGACAAACGTAACGTTCAAGAAAAATATTACCGTAATGTCAGTATGCCAGATGGAAAAGGCAACAGAGATGAACAGTTGGAAACCATATCAGCTGTATCTCCTCGACGGCAGATATCCGTTTGCCAGAACGATATATGCACTTCTTGCCGATCCGTTCCACGGTCTGCCAGTAGGAGTTGCCAATTTCATGCAGTCGCCTCAGGGACAGAAAATAATCCTCAAATCAGCGCTTCTGCCATACCGTGGAGACCTTGAATGGCGCAGTGTACAGGTTAATGATGATTAAAAGTTAAGCATTATTTACATTATGCATGCAATTTCTTTGACAAAATGATGTTGGATAAAATAAAAAGTAATTATCTTTGCATCACTTTAATAATAAATCATATCAAGACAAAAAGACATTCAAGAGAAAAAGAAAATAACAAAGCGAAAAGTATCAAAGCAAAACGTTCTAAACGTTACGAACGAAGTACAAAGATGCATTCAAACATAAATGCATGCGTAAGAGATAAAAAGTTGTTATCAGAAAAAAAATTGACTTATGAAAGCGATTAAATATTTATTCATGGGAGCGCTGATGACAGTAGTCAGTGGCTCGGCAATGGCACAGGAAGTATCTGTAAAGGATGCAGTAAATGCCATAAAGACAAACAAGGACAAGGCTGCCGTTGCAGCCATCGTGAAGGATGTAACAAAGGCATACAAGAAAGACGCCAAGGCTCTTGCAGCAATTGGTCGTGCTTATCTTGATGTAAAGGACACAGCCAATACCCGCAAGTATGCAGACATGGCAATTGCGGTTACAAACAAGGCAAAGAGCGGTAAGGTTGGCGATGGCTTCATGCTGATGGGTGATTTGGAGTATTACAAGGATGATCCAGGTGCGGCAGCAGCAATGTACCAGAATGCTTACTATTACGAGCCGAACAACATCAATGCATACGTAAAGTATGCTCGTGTAATGCGTGGCGTATCACCAGATATGGCAGTAGAGCAGCTCGAGAAAGTTCGCTCTCTTGACCCTAACTATCCTGTAGATGCCGAGGCAGCCCACATCTATTATGAGGCAGCAAAGAAGAATGGAGCCTACATGCAGAAAGTGCTCGAGTATTATGGCAAGCTGACACCGGCAAAGCTGTATGCTCATGATCCAAGTTATCTTACAGAGTATGCTCTTACAGCATTTGCAAACCAGAAGAATGACGTATCAAAGCAGCTCGCTCTCTACGGACTGTCTCAGAAGCCTCGTAACGCCGGTTACAACCGTCTGGCACTCTACAACTCAGTAGAGCTGAAGCAGTATGAAGATGCGGCAAAATATGTTGATGCACTCTTCAACAAGAGCGACTCAGTAGAGCTCACCGCCAACGACTATAAGTTTGCAGGTCTTACATTCAGTGCCTTGAAGGACTACGACTCGGCAATCAGCTACTACAACAAGCAGTTGGCAAGTGCTACAGACCCTGCCCTGAAGGCTGGAGTATACAAGGAGCTTTCAGATGCATACAAGGCAAAGGGCGATTTCGCTAAGTCGCTCGAGCTTTACGAGGAGTATCTGAAAAACAATCCAAAGGTTGGTATCAACGACTATAACGGCCTTGCAACCATCTACCGCAACCAGGCTGCCAACCAGACAGGTGCCGCTCAGACTGCATCTGTAAACAAGGCAGTTGAGATTTACAATCAGATGGCAGAGAAATATCCAAGCAATGCAGACTTCTGCAACTTCATGGCTGCCCGTACTCTTGGTATCTCAGACCCGACACAGGCAAAAGGACTTGCTCGTCCGTACTACGAGAAACTTATCAAGATTATTGAGGCAAACGGTGTGAAGAGCGATGCAGACAAGTCTCGTCTGTCTGAGGCTTACACATATATGGGAATCTACCTGTATAAGATTAAGAACGAGGCAGGAGCCGCTAAGCCATACTTCGAGAAGCTCTTGCAGCTTGATCCGGAGAATGCTACAGCAAAGCAGGTTCTCGCTACATATTAATAAAGAGTTGGCTTGAAGTATTAAGCCATAACGAATATAGAAGAGATGCGTCAGAAAACTTTGGCGCATCTTTTTTATTGAAATAAATAAAAAAAGTTTTTTACGGAATTTACCCTCACACCCTCACCCTATGCCCTACTACCCCTGTGTTTATGCGGCTTTCAGGTGGTGAGGGGTAGGGTGAGGGTAGGTGAGGGGTAGAGATGAATTTAAGGTATTAAATTTTAAGGTATTAGTTATAGTTTAGAGAAAATCATAAAATCAAGATGCAGGAAGAAAATAAGATAATAATGCTTGGCACCGGTCATGCCACCGTTACCCACTGCTACAACACCTGTTTTCTGGTAAAGTCAGGTGTCGACCAACTGCTTGTAGATGCCGGTGGCGGCAACGGCATATTGAGCCAATTGGAGAAGTCGGGAGTAAAGTTGAACGACATCCACGACATCTTTGTCACCCATTCCCACACCGACCATATCCTCGGAGTGATATGGGTGATAAGGATGATAATGCAGAAGACAATAGCCGGCAAGTATCATGGAGTGCTTAATGTCTATGGCAACGACAAAGTTATAAAGGTTATAAATACAATCTGCGACATGACGCTCCACAAGAACTATGTCAGTCAGATAGGCAAGACAATAATCCTTCATCAGCTTACCGACGGCGACAAGTTCAGCGTCGGTTCCATGCAACTTCAGTGTTTCGACATACTGTCGGAGAAAGAAAAGCAGTATGGCTTCGTCCTGAACTTTGTCAACGGCACCCGCCTTGTATGCTTTGGCGACGAGCCATGCAACGACCGCACCCTTCATTATGCCGAGAGTGCCGACTGGATGATGTGTGAAGCCTTCTGTCTTTATGCCGACAGAGATATTTTCAAGCCATACGAGAAGTTCCACAGTACAGCCCTTGATGCCGGACGGATAGCCGAGAGGGTAGGGACGAAGAACCTCATAGTATATCATACAGAAGATACAGATCTGCCGCATCGTAAAGAGCGCTATACAGCCGAGGTAGCCGAAAACTACCATGGCAATATCTATGTACCGGATGATTTGGAGACAATAGCATTATAGTCTATACCATATAATAGAATATAAAAATAAATGGAGATACACATACTTTTATGTATCTCCATTTATTGCAATATAATATAAAGAAAACGTATACGTCAAAGTCTTGAAAATCCCAATAGTTCTAAGATATTCATAGCACGGATAGAATAAACTGCCAGTCTTCTTTAAGCACAGCATGCTTCCCTTCACGCAATCTATAAATTATATTCTCCGGCTTATGATATAATTCATAAACAGGTTTAGCCCCTTCGCAGCCAAGTTCCTCCCCCTTAGGGTCAGCCCAAAGATCCTCAGTACCGCTGATGACCACGAGCTTACGCGGAGCAATCAAAGCCAGCAGTTCATGTTGGTCAAAGGGAAGATATTCCTCCCGGTGGCTAAACTGGCGGAAATTGCCGCAGAACCACTGATAGCTCCATTCGTTAATACACTCAAGAGTCTCTCCTACACAACGCCTGGAGACAGCAGCACCGCAGCATCCGGAGTTTACAGACACGACAGCCGAAAACCTCTTGTCTGTTGCTCCCGCCCATAGTGCGGTCTTTCCAAGTCGCGAGTGTCCCATCACCGCCACGTCATTAACGTCCACCACGTCAGAAGCTAACATCGTCATCGCATCAAGTGCCCTGCTTGCAGTCCATGTCCAGCAAGCAATAGCCCCCCATTCGTCAGGCAAGGGGTAGTTCTGTCCATGTTTGTAGAAGTGCCGGTGCAGTCTGCTCGACTTAAAGTCATCCTTAGCCTTGTCAAGTTCGGCATCGGTATATTGGAAAGTAGCCAGCAGAACGCCGTGATTAAGCAAGGAGTCAATCTGCCAAGCCTCTCCGCCTTTAGCCCTTGTCCCATTCTTGTGAATAGTCCAGATAGAGTCGCTGTCAGCGAAAGAAAGTCCGAGTACAGTCTTGTGCGGCAAGTTCCTCCTCTTGTCGTTTTTCCACACGAGAGTAAGTCTCACATCCGGTCCGTCGCCCGTAAGATGCAGCATGATATCTCTTCTGATAGCCCTGTTCTTCAGTATCCTCCTGTCTTTGCCAATTCTTTCAAACGAGAACGATTCGTCCGGTTCAGGCATCCTGCCGTACATATAGGTAGTAAACAAGTACATCAGTTCCAGTCTTCGTTTACCCTCCCATGTCGAAATATCCGTAACCTTCGTGCCGTCCAGACAGTTCATTACATCAGGCAGAGAGTATTCCGGAACCAGACTCTCGTCATAGTTAGCATTATTGAAATAGTCGTAGAAGTCCCTCTTTGCAACCCTCCTCTCATATTGTGCCCAACATGCAGAAGAGCAAACAAGACAAACAACGGCAATAAGCAAAATTCTTTTCATCTCTACTATAGTATTATTACAGAAAAGGGCTCTAAAATCTATACAATTTTAGAGCCCCATTAGTTATTCCATTGCTTCAGAGTAGAAGCCGTAACATCATTTATTTAGACACGTTGTCCGGATTCTGTGCATCCTTCAAAGCCTTACTGCTTTCAAGATCGCTCTTAGGAATCTTAAACAGATAAGTCTTCTGAGGCTTGAACACGATTTCCGCATCCATATACGAAATACCGAGCTGCTTGGTGAGATGACACTTCTCTGCTGCAAAGTCAGCGAGTTTATCCTTGCGGAGCTCATCGAAGAAGATCTTACCCTCACCGGTAAACTCATAGCGGCGCTGGTTCAGGATGTCGTTGTCGATGTCAGCTTGCGAAGTGCCCTGTGGCAATGCAGCCAGACCGGCACGCTGACGAACTCTGTTCAGCTCGTTAAGACCGTCGCCGGCATTCAGCAGGTTGGCAGCCTCTGCATAGTTGAGCAATACCTCAGAGTAGCGTATGATAGGGAAGTTAGCACACGGCATCTGCAGATTATAGTCAGTGCGGTTGTCAAAATACTTGCAGTTGAACACAGCGTTCATCTCGCCGCCCTTGTCGTTCCAAGCCTTCGGTTCCCAGCATAGAGTATTCACATTATAGCGGCAAGGCTGCTCCTTCAGGTCATTCTTGTTAGAAGTAGCACCACACCATCCTTCAAAGTAAGAAAGAAAGGCATTAGCTCGCTTGTCTCCATTCTGTACCATCTCTCTGTAGAGCAAACCGGAAACGCCGAAGCGTGCATACTGGTAGCAGCCCATATAGGCATTGTTCGTACGACCCAGTCCGAAGCGGATATGCATAGGGTTGCTCTGTCCAGACTGTGCCGAGTACTGCAATTCGAACAAAGACTCCTTACAGTTCTTTGCATTCTCGTTAAACCAGTAGAAGTTGTCCGTAAACTCCGGCATCAAGTCGTACACCTGTGAGTTGATAACCTTCTCGCTATATTCCTTAGCCAGTTTCAGGTCGTCAACATTATTGTTGTTCATCGTACCCCTGTAGAGATAGACCTCTCCGAGAGCAGCCTGCACCGCACCCTGTGAGATGCGCCATACGTCATAGCCGCTCGTACCGCGTGTAGGCAGAAGAGCTTCAGCCTGCTGCAAGTCCTCGATAACGCGGTTGTAGGTCTCTTCCAACGAAGCTCTTGGAATCTCCAGACCGTCAAGTCCGTTAGTATAAGTCGTGGTGATAGGCACACCACCGAACAGGCGCAGCAAGTGGAAATAAGTATATCCTCTGAGGAACAGAGCCTGTCCCTTAATCCGGTTTCTGCTCTGGTCGCTCATGCTCACGCCGTCAATACGTCCGAGAACAACATTCGCACGGTTGATACATTCATAAGCATATCCCCAAATCTTCATCACGCCACCTACAGAAGCGTCGTTGGCATAGCTCCACTGCGAGAACTCGTTCATCTTGTC
>DAIOXG010000074.1:0-9831 GCA_036758085.1 Prevotella sp.
AACGAGGTGCAGATGGATGAGGGGGAGGATTTTATGTAGGAAACCCAGCCTGAGACCCACCCTAACCCTCCCTAAGGGAGGGAATGAAGTTTGCGGGGGGAATGAATAAAAAAAAGAAAGAAACGTATAATGAAGAAAATTGTTTTAATACTGTTTATGGCAGTACTCGCCATGACATGGGCGAAGGCGGAGAACTATCCTTACCGCTCGGATTATCTGTGGGTTACCGTGCCCGACCACCCAGACTGGCTGTATAAGACCGGTGAGAAGGCTATCGTCAGTGTGCAGTTGTATAAATACGGAGTGCCGGTCAGCTGTCAGGCGAAATACGAGATTGCCGACGATATGCTCCCAGCCGACAAAAAGGGGGAGGTGAACATAAAGAACGGCAAGTGCGAGATAGCCATCGGCACAAGAAAAACACCGGGATTCCGCGACCTTTCCATCACGGCAAGTGTAGACGGAAAGCAGTATCGGCATCATATAAAGGTGGGGTTCAATGTGGATAAAATCCAGCCATATACCAAGGAACCGTCAGACTTCACCGCCTTCTGGCAGCAGAATATCCGCAATATGGAGAAGTCGCCACTCGAATATTCGCTCGAGGAAGCTCCGGAATATACTACGGAGAAGATGACCTGTCAGCTCTTGCGCCTCACCACCGTTGGGCGGCACTGCATATATGCCTATCTCTTCATCCCGAAGGAGAAACCGGCAAGCGGCTGCCCAGTAGTAATCTGTCCACCGGGAGCCGGCATAAAGACAATCAAGGAGCCGCTGCGCCACCGCTATTACGGAGAGGGTGGATGCATACGACTGGAGATGGAGATACACGGACTCGATCCGCGACTGTCGAAGCAGACCTTTGATGATATCAGCCATGCCTTCAACGAGAGCAACGGCAGTGGATACCTCTCGTTTGGCATAGACAACCGCGACAGATATTACATGAAAAACGTTTATCTCGCCCTTGTACGGGCAATAGATTTCTGTACGCAACTCCCCGAGTGGGACGGCAAGAACGTGGCGATGCAGGGCGGCAGCCAGGGCGGAGCTTTGTCGATGGTGGCAGCCGGACTGGACAAGAGGGTTACGCTCTGTGTAGTAAACCATCCGGCGCTTAGCGACATGGCGGCATATATGGAAAAGGGACGTACCGGCGGATATCCGCATTTCAAGACATCCGATGGCACCTTGACCCCGGAAACAGCAAATACACTGGCTTATTATGATGTGGTAAACTTTGCCCGTCAGATATCCTGTCCGGTGTACATGACATGGGGATACAACGATATCACCTGTCCGCCAACCACCAGCTATGCCGTGTGGAACACCTTGAAGTGCAAGAAAGAATCGCTCATAACGCCAGTCAACGAGCACTGGACATCAGATGCCACGGAATACGGACAGTATGAGTGGATAATGAAAAATATCAGGAAGTAGTGTAGTTTTTCGCTTTCGCTATGCGTATTATAGATGAAAGTTTCCTGAAAACAAAATACGATGGACGAAAAAAGAAAAGAATTCGAACGGCTTGTCAGGGAGAACAAGGACACGATTTATACCGTGTGCTATATGTTCTCCAAAGACCAGGATGAGGTTGCCGACCTCTATCAGGAGTCGCTGATAAACCTCTGGAAAGGTTTGCCGCAGCTCAAGGCCGACGGCAACGTGAAGGGATGGGTGTACAGGGTTGCCCTAAACACCTGCATCTCGCTCGACAGAAAGAAAAAAAGCAAGCCCACGGTGAGGCTCACCATGGACGTGGACCCGTTTGACGCTTCGGACAACAGAAACGCCCAGGTCGACATGCTCCATAAGCGCATCAGCAAGCTGCAACCTTTCGACCGTGCCATCGTGTTGCTGTGGCTCGAGAATATCAGCTATGAGGAGATAGGGAAGATACTCGGCATAACGACATCCAACGTCTCCGTCCGTCTTGTGAGAATCAGGGAACAACTCAAGAACATGTCTAACGATTAATACTCATAAAGCAATGACAGAAAAGGATAATCTCCAAGAATTGGAAGAGATGCGCTCGCAGCTCCTTGAACTGAAGAGCATGCTGAAGGAGCAGACAATCGTGAACGAGCAGATGATGCGCAAGGCGATGAAGGGTAAATATAATAAGGTGAGGAACGATATTAAATTCTCCATAGTATTCTCGTTCCTCGCTATGCCGCTTATCGGCGTACTGCTGCCGTCGTTGGGTTTGCCGCTATGGTTTACCGTTATTACATTGGCTTTCCTCCTTTCG
The DNA here is from genome assembly GCA_036758085.1 of Prevotella sp. Classification (GTDB taxonomy): domain Bacteria; phylum Bacteroidota; class Bacteroidia; order Bacteroidales; family Bacteroidaceae; genus Prevotella. The sequence continues at coordinate 2,258 of DAIOXG010000074.1, forward strand.
GCTCTTATCGCCTCGACGTTCTCTCTGCGCCGCTATGCATCAGAAAATTTGATGACGGGCAATCTCACGAGTGTTGCCATCCGTCTTATCAGATACAAGAGGTTTGGCATATACTGGTTCTTCTATGCCATTCCGTTCCTCCTGCTGTGGATAGTGTTTTTCTTCCGCTATGTTACGGAAGGCAAGGAGTCGGAATATGTCGACGGAGTAGTGCTTGGCGGTATTATCGGCGGTGTTGTCGGCGGTGTGCTCGGCGCGTGGAATTATATCCAGAACTTGCGCCGCATGAACAGTATTCTGCGTGAGATAAAGGATTTGAAAAAAGGAAAGTAGCGTTGTCCTTATATTATCTGGGCAGCATAGAAACGGTAGTCGTTGAGCACTGTACGCAGAAAGCTCAACGGCTTTTCTTGATGTGGCAGGGAAAGAACCTTTTCAACCTTTGATGACAGTTTGAAGAGCCTTTCGCGGTCAACGGTGTGCGTCTTTTCTATTCTCGCAATGACATCGGCAATAACGTCAGCTTGTGCGAGGGTAAGCCTCTGCGCATTATTATAGGTCGGTGTATAGTCGGGGCGGGCATAGGCAAACTCGGATAGCGAGATGTGCATGTCGCGCATGTCGGGTTCCTTTACCACCATAGTGCCTGCGGCAAGGTCGCCAAGTCTTTGGTGGCGGCGTGTTATGATGATTGACACAATACCGACAAGGCAGAAATACACGTCGATTACTTCCAACAGCCATCTGATGAGCAGTGCGCCGATGGTGGGGCGTGCCCCGTCTGCCATTACCACACGGGTCTTCATTATGAATTTTCCGAGAGTCTTTCCTCTGAAGAGCGATTCGCATAAGAAAGAATACGTCCATATCGGCAGTGTGACAAGGATAATGTATACCACAATTATCCATTCGGTTTTCACAAAGTTTAAATCGTCTAAACACGCCGTCAGGTATATCAGTGCTATGGTATACAGGATTATCGCTACCCCGTCGATGATGCGGCCAACGATGCGGTCGGCAATAGTTGCCGGAGTCTGTTCCAACTTTACGAACTGTCCTGTAATGATATTTGCCGTTGCCATAATTCGATATTCCTTCAGTTTTAATAGATAAAAAGCGATAATATGCTGCAAATTTAAATATTTATTTTTAAATTTGCACATCTAACCTATAATATATATGGCATATTTGTATTGTAAATGAAAGAAATAATATTCATACGCAAAAATATAGATAAGTGGCAAGGTATTGAGGCGATAGCTCAGGATACCTCGGCTTATTCTCCCGACGACATCGCCGAGGCGTATACCGACATTACTGCCGACCTTGCTTTTGCCTATACATATTACCCCGACTCAAAAATCACTTTATATCTCAACAATCTCGCTGTGGCGCTTCACAATGCCATCTACCGCAACAAGCGGGAGAAGCTGAGTCGCTTCATTACGTTCTGGACAGAAGATGTGCCCCAGACGATGTATGCAGAAAGACGGTTGCTGCTCTGCTCTTTCCTGATAATGCTAGTGAGTGCAGTCATTGGAGTGGTCTCGCAGATTGGCGACCCGGAATTCTGCCGTAGTATCTTTGGCGATTTTTATGTGGACATGACTCTCGAGAATATCCGTAAGGGAAACCCGATGGGCGTTTATGGTTCGGGCGACCAACTGACTATGTTTTTCGAAATAACGCTAAATAATATCAGCGTGGCGTTTCGTGCCTTTGCCCTGGGGATGCTCACCAGTATAGGCACAGGACTGATGCTCCTCTATAATGGAGTGATGATAGGATGCTTCGAGACTTTTTTCTGGCAGCATGGACTGCTGGGGCAGTCGTTCCTTGCCGTTTTCCTCCACGGCACCTTGGAGCTGACGGCAATAACTGTGGCGGGAGCCGGCGGACTGGCTCTGGGTAACGGTATGATATTTCCGGGTACTTACCCACGGCTAACGGCATTCCGGCTCGGGGCAAAGCGCGGAATGAAAATAGCCGTAGGCACGGTGCCGGTGTTTATTGTGGCTGGCTTTATAGAGAGTTTTCTTACCCGGCATACAGAGGTTGGAACTCTTCCAAGACTGTCGCTGATTCTATTGTCGCTTGCCTTTGTCGTGTTCTACTATATTGTCTTGCCACGCAGGAGAGGCAAGAAAGGCAACTGCCGTATGGCGGACAATAAAATTGTTATGAACTAAAACAAATTATAATCTATGGACAAACGATTTATCAAACTCTACGTCGAGCGCACGTTCAGCATGAAATTCAGCGATACGTCTGATTTTATTATTGAAAACTGGAAATCCCTTTTCCGCTACATTTCGTATTTTATCCTACCGCTCAGTCTGGTGGAGGGAGTAAACATGTCGGGGTATTTCAGCAGTGTGATGTCAATGAGCAACGGCGGCAATTTTCAGGACGATACCATCATAAGTCTGTTGGTGAACGTCGGGTTGCTGATGATTCTCAGTTTTGTGGCTTCTGTCATGGTAAGCGGTGTGGTGTATGCCTTGATGAAGGTTTACCAACAGCGCAAAGAAAGATTGAACGGACTCACTATGAGTATACTGAAACCTTATTTTATTAGCGCAGTGAAGAAGTCGGCAACAGTTATGGCTGTTATCATTTTGCTCTGCGTATTGCTGTTTGCTATGGACTGTGCGCTTATTGTCGTCCATCCGCTCTTGTTCTTTCTCGGACTGATAGCTCTGTTGGTAGTTACCGTTCCGATGGCATTGCTGCTTCCTATTGTACAGTTTGAGGATATAAAGATATTTGCAGCATTAAAGAAATCGTTCAGTTACGGCTTCAAGACGTGGGGTGGAATATTCGCCATGGTTGTCATCCTTTCTCTGATAACGAGTATGATTTGCGGAGTGTTGAGCATTCCGATGTATATCCTTATTATGCTCAAGAGTTTTACGGAAGGGAGTCTCGACAGCAGCTTGAGCGTAATAACAAACAGTGTGTGGTTTACGGCTCTGACTTATCTTTCAACAGTGGCTTATATATATGTATATCAGCTCGGAGCTTCGGTAATGCTTGTCGGACTCGCCTTTCAATATGGTCATGCTGCCGCTAAAATCGGCGACAAGGGAATTGAGGAGCGTGTGGATAACTTCGAGGAACTTGGTGATGCCGATGACGAACAACATCCGGAAGGCGATGCTGAAGAAGATGCCATCGACAGGGCTTTTAAAGAGATTTGACGATGACGGTACAGGATACGTTAAGATTGACAAGCGAACAGTATGAGGCATGGCACTCCGACCGTAGTTACGACTACGACTCGCAGTTTGCCACGTCGGGTCGCTCCATTGTCTCTATGATAGGCGAATGGCTGGATAAAATGATGTCAAACATCGTCGACAACGACACGTATTGGGAATATCGCACATGGATATGGTGTACTGTAGCTGTTGTGATTCTTGTAGTAATCGTTGCGCTCCTGTGGTACAAGCATCCCTCTTTATTCCAAAGAAACAGTAAAGCGACCGGTCTTGAATATGATGTCGTCGAAGACAATATCTATGGAGTTGATTTCGATAATCGGCTGCAGGAGGCAATTGATGCCGGAGATTTCTGTGAGGCGGTGCGCTTGCGTTATCTTCAGACTCTGCGCTGGCTTAGCGACATGAAACTGATAGACTGGCAGCCGTTTAAAACGCCTTCGCAATATTCGGCTGAATATACAGACCAGGAATTCCGTCAGCTGACAATTGTCTTTCAAAGGGTTAGGTACGGAGGGTTCGTTGCCGACAGACAAGTGTATGAGGATGCCGATAGACTGTATTCTTCGGTTGTAGAAAAAAACATGCAGCATGATAACGGCAGTAGTGAAGACAACGGCAAGAGGAAAGGAGACGCAGAATGAAAGGAAGCAGAATATATATACTGTCGGTCGTACTCCTTGCCGTTGTACTTATGTTCATACAGATGCGTCTGCCGCATGATTTCATTTGGCAAGAAAGCTTTGCCACTGACGATAGGGAACCTTACGGATGCTTCGTCTTCGACAGTATCATGAGGCAGACCTTGCCGCATGGTTATGAAGTGAAGAATCTTACGATACATAAGCTGTCTAAAGAGTGCAGGGAGAAGAAACAGAATGTGCTCATCGTTGCTCCTCTCATCTCGCTCTCCGGTAGCGACTGCCGCAGTTTGAAGCGATTGGCAGAGGGCGGATCGGACATTATAGTTGCTGCAAGGAATACTAATGATTCTCAAACAGACAGTGTGCTGAAGAAAGAGTTCGGGATAAGATATGTGGCTTACGCCTATGTTACCGAGTATGAAGTCTTGAATGCAGTAAAGACAAACAATATGAAGCATGTTTTCGACTCCATACGTTGGAATCATGATGACGTATTCCCGCAGAAAGAATACCGCTGTTATGCTTTCGTTACTAATCCGTATCTGTTGGTATTGGATGAAAATCATAAAGGCAGGGTACTGGCATACACAGGCGAAAAGGTCGTGGCTTACCGGATGAGGCTTGGCAAGGGCAGTATTACCTTCGTATCCACGAATCTTGCCTTTACCAACTATGGCGTGATAAGTTCATCGATAAGCGGATACACCATGCGACTGATGTCGCAGATAGCAGGTCGGCATGTTGTGCGTACCACTACATTCTTGCCCTCCCCTGATAAGGCGGTTGGCGGATACGAGTCGCCAACGGGATATTTCTTCAAAGAGCCTCCGTTGCGTTTTGCCTTGCTCCTTTCTGTCTGTGCTGTTATTATCTTTATGATTTTCAATGCACGGCGCCGGCAAAGGGCAATTCCGGTGTTGCCGACGAAGAAGAGCAACAGTTTGGAGTTTACCCAACTTATCGGTTCACTGTATTGGCAGAGCCATGACAACACTGATTTGGTAAGAAAGAAATATTCGCTGTTCTGCGACAAGATAAGGCGACAGACGGGTATTGATATCGGTAATGTTGCCGACGACGAGAATAATTTCAGTCAGCTTTCGCGCCATACCGGGATAGGCAGTGAAGAGATAAAACGGATGATACTCAATGCACGCTTCCTGACGTTCAAGGAGATAGGTATTTCCGACAATGAACTTAAAGGCGCCATTGATGACATTGATATGATAGAAGGGAAGATATGATTTACAAAAAATCAAATCCGAAACTTGAATATATATTACTATAACTCAATTCTATAAGTAACTACAATTTATAAAAAAAAGAAATATGGAAGAAAGAACAGACCTGTCGTTCTTCAGTGAGAAGACAGAACAAATAAGAAAGATTATTGGTGAAACGATAGTAGGGCAGGACGATGCCGTAATGATGCTCCTCACATGCTTCATAGCTCGTGGACATGTGCTGATAGAGGGTGTGCCGGGAGTGGCAAAGACGCTTTTGGCTCGACTTATGGCGCGTCTTGTGGATGCCAAGTTCTCAAGAATTCAGTTCACTCCCGACCTCATGCCGAGTGATGTGCTCGGTACTTCGGTATTTAATCTCAAGACATCCGAATTTGAATTTCATGCCGGTCCGGCTTTCGCCGACATTGTGCTTGCAGATGAAATAAACCGTGCACCGGCAAAGACACAGGCTGCCTTGTTTGAAGTAATGGAAGAACGACAGGCTACTGTCGACGGCACTACGTATAAGATGGGAGATATGTATACCGTTATTGCTACGCAGAATCCGATAGAACAGGAGGGTACGTACAGACTGCCGGAAGCCCAGCTCGACCGCTTTATGATGAAGATAACCATGGGATATCCGTCTGTTGATGAAGAACTGGAGATATTGGAGCGTCATAACGGCAATTCTGAGTTCTCGAAAGTAAACGGCGTTCAGGCAGTATTGACCAGAGAGGAACTCAATACGCTACGCTCATTGCTCGATAAGGTTGTTATGGAGCGCACATTGATGAGATATATAGTGGAAATAGTCAATCAGACCCGTATCAGCAAGGCTGTTCTCACCGCTGCTTCGCCGCGTGCCGCAATAGCCATAATGCAGTGTGCCAAGGCTTATGCCCTTCTTCTGGGTAGGGACTTCACCGTGCCGGACGACATCAAGACTGTGGCTCCTTATGTTTTGCAACACCGTCTGCAACTCACTGCTGAGGCTGAGATGCAGGGGTATACGCCTGAGAAAGTGTCGCGTTTGTTGATTGATAAGGTGGAAGTGCCGAAATAACCATTCATAGATATTTGCTGAGATGTATTTTAAGACATGGTTTTATTTTATCGTCGCCATCGTAGCACTTGTCGTTGCTGCCGGACATTTCCTACCTGTGCTTTATGGAGTGGGCAAGCTGCTGCTCATGCTACTGTTATTTATGACGGTAGCCGATGTGTGCTTGCTTTTCTGGCGACGGTGGGTTGATGCTTCGCGCCATTGTGCGGAGAGATTTTCTAATGGCGACGACAATACTGTTGTCGTTCGTATAGAGAATCATGCACCGTTTTGCCTTTATATGAGTGTAGTCGACGAGATTCCTGTCGTCTTCCAGCGGCGCGACATCGATTTCCGGTTGAATGTAAAAGCCGCCAGCGTAAAGGAAATAAGTTACACTCTTTGTCCTGTGCAGCGTGGAGAGTATGGCTTCGGTCGTATCCGTGTGTTTATTTCCACAAGACTCGGACTTGTCGAGCGGCGCATTACATGCGGTGCCCCAATGTCGGTAAAGGTATATCCTTCATACATGTCGCTCCGCAAATATGAATTCCTTGCCATTAACAACCGTCTCTCCGAGAGCGGCATAAAGCGTGTGCGCCGTCCGGGCAACAATACCGAACTGGAGCAGATTCGTGAGTATGTTGATGGTGATGACTTTCGCTCAATCAACTGGAAGGCATCGGCTCGCCGCAACCAATTGATGACGAATATTTATGAGGAAGAGAAGTCGCAGCAGCTGTTGTGTATCATTGATAAGGGTAGAGTGATGCAGCAAAGCTTCCGTGGCATGACTCTTCTTGATTATTCGATAAATGCAGCGCTCGTACTCTCGTATATTGCTATATTCAAGGAAGACAAGGCGGGAGTGGCGACATTCCGTAGCGCATTTGACGCTTTTATTGCTCCTGACAAACGTCGCGGACAGATGCAGCTAATACAGGAAGCGTTGTATAAAGAGCAGTCGGACTTTAATGAAACCGACTTTTCAGCCCTTGATTCCAACTTGCGCAGCAATTTGCACAAGCGCAGTTTGGTTGTGCTGTTCACCAACTTTACAGGTAAGTCTGCCGTGATGCGCCAGTTGGAATATCTTCGTGCAATCAACCGTCAGCACCGACTTGTTGTGGTGTTCTTTGAGGACAGCGAACTTGAGGAATATTCTCATTCTGTGCCCCGTTCCACTGAAGACTACTATCGCCACGTTATATGTCAGAAGACCATTGCCGAGCAAAGGCTCATAGTGTCGTTGCTTCGTGAGAACGGCATACTGAGTCTGCTGACCACCCCCGATAGACTATCTGTGGATGTAATAAACAAATATCTCGAAACAAGGAGTAAATAATAAATTCTGTTATTATAATAAAAGTTCTTTCATCTTGTATATGAGAAAAAATAATATTCATATAATTTCATCACTCAGTTTGGTACTGTGCCT
>DAIOXG010000075.1:0-9825 GCA_036758085.1 Prevotella sp.
ACCAACTACCTTTGCTACGTTCCCGTCCTGGAGGATTCGAAGGGAGCTGGCCGTACAAGACTTACCCGTCTTGTTTTGCTTAATGCGGGTGCAAAGGTAACGCTTTTTCCTCTATCTGCAAACTTTTTAGCCTTATTTTTCAAAAAAAAGAATTGTGCTACATGATATATGGCATAAAATAAGTACTTTTGCAGCATATTTCACATAATAAAATAAAGAAAGGACATGAACGAGATGACTTCTAACGATGAATTCAGACAATATACTGCCTTTGCACGCATCGACGGGGCAATAATGGGATTGATGTGGATAGCAAGTTTCTTCTGCTTTATCGGAGAGTTCCAGATGCCACTGCTGAGTATCGTGGCTGTTGCACTTGGACTTGCCTCTGTTGCCGTTGGAACTGTCAGACTGAGGATTTTCCGCGACAAGGTTCTCGGCGGCACCATAACCTTCGGAAAGGCTACGCTCTATTCTATCTTGACCTACTTCTATGCCGCACTGCTAATGGCTTTGGCACAGTTCATTTACTTCCAGTTCCTCGACCATGGCTATCTTATAAACCAATATATCGCCACTCTATCTACTCCTGAATATGCAGCCACGGTAAAGAGTGCATACGGTATAGAGGCTAAACAACTTATCGCCATACTGCAAAGTTCTATGGGTTCGCTGCGCCCTATAGAGATTGCATTCCAGTTCCTTACTCTTAATGTTATACTCGGCATTATTCTGAGTATTCCAGCTGGAGCAGTAACAAGGAGAGTGAGGAGTTAGAAGCGTGGAAGGTGGGATATGGAGTATAAAAAATAGTATTTTCCATACCAAGAATTAGAACACTTGAATATAAAAACAGATAATAAAAAGAATATAAAATGAATATATCAGTAGTTATTCCTCTATACAACGAGGACGAGTCGCTACCGGAACTGTATGTGTGGATTGAGCGCGTGATGAAGAGCAAGGGGTTCACTTATGAAGTAATATTCGTAAATGATGGCTCTACCGACAACTCTTGGAACGTGATACAGGATTTGGCAAGTAAACATTCCGAAGTTAAGGGCATCAAATTTCGTCGCAACTACGGCAAGAGTCCGGCTCTCTACTGCGGTTTCAAAAAAGCACAGGGTGATGTTGTCATCACTATGGATGCCGACTTGCAGGACTCGCCTGACGAGATTCCGGAACTGTACCGCATGATTACGGAAGACGGCTATGACCTCGTGTCGGGATATAAACAGAACAGAAAACAGGGTGACCCGCTGTCGAAGACGATACCTACAAAACTTTTCAACGCTACGGCACGAAAGGTGAGCGGCATTCACAACTTGCATGACTTCAACTGCGGACTGAAGGCTTACCGTCGTGATGTGGTAAAGAATATAGAGGTATATGGCGAGATGCACCGCTACATCCCATATTTGGCAAAGAATGCAGGATTTGACAAGATTGGCGAAAAACCCGTTCACCATCAGGCAAGAAAATTCGGCAAGTCGAAGTTTATGGGATGGAACCGATTCTTCAACGGATACCTTGACCTTATCACTCTGTGGTTTCTGAGCAGCTTTGGCAGAAAACCGATGCATGTATTCGGATTCCTCGGTACTCTTATGTTCTTTATCGGATTTATCTCTGCTTTCTGTTTGGGAGCAGACAAGTTGTGGTGTCTCGCCAACGGCATTCAGCAGAGACTGGTAACAGACTCTCCATACTTCTACATCGCCCTCACAATGATGATGATCGGCACTCAACTTTTCCTTGCCGGATTTATCGGCGACCTCATCAGCCGTAGCTCGACAAACAGAAACGACTATCAGATTGAGAAGGAAATTTAGATGTAGAATTAAGAGTGTAGAATTAAGAGTTGTTGGTCTTCGGCCAATTATGAATTATGAATTAAAAATTATGAATTATAAAGTGTTTGCGTGCTTGTCGGCTATTGTTTGTCTCTTTGCCGCATGTTCATCCATCGACTGTCCGATGAACAACAGGGTGTACACAAAATATGCCTTGCGCACCCCAGACGGAAAGACGGATACTCTGAAACTGGAAATGACAATTTCCACAAACCGTACCGACGGTAGCGACTCGGTTCTGATAAACAAAGACACGAGGGTTACAGAGTTCTCGCTGCCTATCAGCAATGCGCACCCCCGCGACTCTTTTTTCGTGGAATTAGTTTCGGATACAAATTCAACACTCGACACTGTTGTTGTGAGCAAAGAGGATAAGATGCACTTTGAATCTACCGATTGTGCAGCATCTTACTTCCACAACATAACAGCCGTTTCTACAACTCATCATGCCATTGACTCGGTGGTGATAAAAAAACATAATGTTGACTATGACACTTCAAAGAACCACTTCTATATATATTTCACGCCTCGTAATTAGTCTGCTACTCACTATTGTAACAGTCTTGCCTGTCAGTGCACAGAAAAAGAAGACCAATGAAGTTGCCGCAAAAGACACTGTTGCCCTTTTTAAGGGTTTCTCTGTATCTGCCGATATTGTCGGACCGGTGATGATGGCTGTTAGCGACTACGGTCAATATGAGGCTGCCCTTCATCTCAATCTGAAAGACAAGTATTTCCCAGTTGTAGAAGTGGGATACGGGAAGGCTGACCATACGGAGGAAACGACAAAGTTGAGCTACAAGACAAGTGCCCCTTTCTTCCGCATCGGTACAGACTTCAACGTACTTAAAAACAAGCATGACATCTACAGGCTTCTCGTAGGAGCAAGATACGGATTTACCTCTTTTAAATACGACCTCTCCTCACCCGGAGTAAATGATCCGGTGTGGGGTGGAACGAGTGAGTATTCGGCAACTGATGTAAAATGCAGCTACCACTGGATTGAGGCTGGCCTCAGTGTTGACGTGAAGCTCGCCGGTCCGGTACATCTGGGATGGAGCGCAAGATACAAGCAGCGGTTGTCAGCAAACGAGGGACCGCTCGGTAAGGCATGGTATGTTCCGGGATACGGCAAGACAGGTACTTCAACTTTCGGAATACTCTTTAATGTGGCTATCGACATCTGAGAAGTCATAATCTAATAAGCAATCAAAAAATATAACATAAGCAACAATGCAAAGCAAAGGAAAATTTATCAAGCTCGCCGTTTTGTCGGTAATCGTTATCGGCATGGCGCTTATTGTATCTAAACAAAGAAACGTACCGTTCCAGAAGAATACAGGATTCGTATTCGGTACGATTTACAATATCAGTTACCAAAGTAACGAAAACCTGCAAGCTGAAATTGAAGCCGAACTGAAGAAGGTTGACGCTTCGCTCTCTACATTTAACCAGAACTCCATTATCTCAAAAGTCAACCAAAACAAGAACGTAAAAGTCAACGACATGTTTGCCGAGGTATTCAATCTTGCCGAACATATTTCTGCCGAAACCGACGGAGCATTCGACATTACCGTTGCACCGATGGTCAACGCTTGGGGATTTGGCTTTAAAAGCGGCAAGATGCCTACAGATGCCCAAATTGACAGTCTGCGCTCTATCGTTGGTTTCCATAAAGTAAAACTCGTAAACGGAAGCATCAAGAAAGACAACCCGGCAACGATGCTCGACTGCAGTGCCATAGCAAAGGGCTACGGCTGTGATGTAGTGGCACGCTTCCTTCAGGAAAAGGGAATAAAGAACTATATGGTTGAAATAGGAGGCGAAATCGTAACCTGTGGCGTCAACGACCAGCGTATGCCGTGGAAGATTGGCGTAACAAAACCTACCGACGACTCGTTGAGCGTGAACGAAGAACTGCAGACAGTGCTCAATGTTACGAACAAGGCTATGGCGACAAGCGGAAACTACCGTAATTTCTACTACAAGAACGGCAAGAAATACGCCCACACCATAGATCCAAAGACAGGAAGACCTGTACAACACAACATTCTCTCAGCTACGGTACTTGCCGACAACTGTGCCACAGCCGATGCCTTTGCCACCTCGTTTATGGTGATGGGACTCGAAAAAGCAAAGATGGTACTGAAGAAGCATCCGGAACTGATGGCGTATTTCATATATTCTGACAATAAAGGAAAGAATGCCGTATGGTATTCGCCTTCGATGAAAGGCAAATATATAGAGAATTGATTTTTCTGATATATAAAATATAGTAAACGTATGAACCCTTATAGCCTTCTGTCGAGACTACCGCTTTTTCAGGGAATGAGTTCAAGCGAATTCGATAACGTCATTTCACATGTTAGAATGGGGTTTTCGAAAGCTTATGCCAATGAGCGGATTTTCTCAGAAGGCGAACAGGTAAACGGACTTTCTTTCATTCTGAACGGTATTGTAGAGATGGAAACAGTTGCCGACGACGGCAGTTTCTCGGTAATTGAGGAAATCTCTACACCCTGTGTAATCCAACCCGAGCGCTTGTTTGGACTGACCCAGCGTTTCTCTCACAATTTCTCCGCAAAGACCGACTGCCAGCTGCTCACCATCAGCAAAGATGAAGTGATGCGCCTCACCACAGAATCGATGGTTTTCCGACTCAACATGATGAATATCATCTGTACACAAGCCCAAACAGCAATGCATCTTCCTTGGCAGCACAAGCATGAAGATATAACGAAGAAAATTACAGCTTTTATCAGAAACCATTGTCTCCGCCCTGCCGGAAGAAAAGTTATAAGGATAGGTATGGTACAGTTAGGACATGAGATTTCAGAAAGTCGGCTCAACGTATCGAGAGCATTGCGCCGTATGCAAGATGAAGGGAAAACAACAAATTCAAGAGGAGTAATTACCATTCCACGTCTCGAAGAACTTTAATCAAAGTTTCTTGCCACACTTAACACTCCTCACTCAACACTCTTCGCTATAACACTCCCCACTAAACTCAATACTGCTTCTATATTCTACAGGCGTCATACCAAACTTTTTCGTGAACAGCCGATAGAAAGTTTGCCTTACAGAAATGCCACATTCCTTAGCAACCGCCTCTATAGAATAGTAGGGCTTTTCCTTCAGAATTTTTGCGGCATAATCCATTCTTAGATTATTGATATAATTGTTGAATGAAACATCAGAATATTTTGCAAAGAGTTTGTTGAAATATCCCAACGACATTCCAACCTCCTCAGCAACCTCATCCTTTGACAACTTATAACGAACGAAGAGTTTTTTGTCGAATATCGTCTTTTCTATCTTGAGATACTGTCTGTACTCAAAGTTTTCATTATCTCCCTGTACGTCATTATCCGTATTATCCGTTGTCGCATCCCCCTCATTGTAAGTCTGATCATGAACATCATTACTATTATTGGCAATACTGTCATACAGTTCCGTACGGTATTTCTGCAAGTCACCTATCAAAATCGACGCACTGCGGTTCTTCTCCTTTATCAGCCTGTTGCTGCGCCAAACAATAAACAACAATACAAGACAGGCCAAGAGCAATACCGACATAATTATGATAACCGTAGTATTCATCTCCAGCATGCGATCTTGCACTCCAATATAATTACGGAGTATTTTCTTTCCCAGCTTTTCAGAAACAAGAATAGCTCTCTGTGCCCTTATCCGGCTGTCGAGCGAATCACTCATACTATAAGCCTGCAATCCTGTTTCTATTGCTTCCTTATATCTGCCAAGCCCTTGCAGTACACGCGTTTTGTTCATCAGCACTTTATGGACAAAGAAGAAATTCACAGAGTCTTTTTCCCCTTTTTCCCATTGCTGTTCCTCCAGCATAACCTTGCCGAGAGCTCCCTTGTAGTCCTTTACGGCAATCAGATATTCAACCGACAGCGACGCACCTTCCGGACTATTTGCATAATCCGTTGCCATCAGCTTTTTATAAAAGTCTTCGCCTTTCTCCTTATTCCCAGCCCTCAGGTAACCCAAGGCATATATAGAATAATAGTTTGCCTTTGCAATGTCAGTACACCCCTTTATAGATTCCTTTTTACTACACATGTCTGAAATTTCATCATCAAACACATGCTCCATCTCAAACAACCCATTGTAATTTCGCGTATCCAGCAACAGGTCTGCCTTGAGGGTAAGCATATAAACAATGTCGTACGACGCCTCCCAAGTATCACCGGCAGACTCAAGGAGTGTGAGTATTTCGATACTCCTGTCGAAAGATCTCAGGGCATGTCGGTCGCTACCCACCTGAACATAACACTGACCGATCGTACTGAGAAGTTGTGCAACAAGTCGCCTGTTGCCAGACTTGTACGCCAAATCTATCCCCTTCTCTGCCATCTCCATACTCTTGGCATATTCGCCACATTTATAATACTGCGACGCAATATTGTCGAGCAACATCTGCTGTCTCTCCGGATATTTTGAAATGACAGGATTGTCGAGAGCTTTCCTGGCATACACGGCGGCACTGTCATAGCGACACAAGCCATTATTATACACCATACTCTTCAAGGTATTGATGTCAATATCCTGCATGCTTCCCTTTTTCTCTGCATCAGCAATAATGGAGAAAGCCTTCTGCGGATTTGTTACACTTATGCTTTTCACATAGTCGAATTGCGCTCCACCAATTTGTTTGTCCTTATTGTCATCAGTTTTTCCGTCTCCAGTCCTTGAGCAAGAGATTAAGGCTATGGAAAAACCCAAAAGAATATACATCAAGAATCGTCTCATATATCTACTATTTATATTTTTATAATAAAGGACATTATATTTCCTTTCTTAGAATCAAATGTTATGCTTTTACCTACAAGACCACCCATATATGCGACGTAAAATAAGATATGTCATGTTGTTTCATCTATCACATAGATGCCTGTATAGATGTGTGTATCTATGAAGTTCCTTTCTGCTTGCGAAATTACATAACTTTTTTTATGTACACAAACAAGCTAAGAATTTATCAACATTAATTGTAATTTATTCAAAGTTTTTGGGCTACAGAATATTTAGCAATATTCTTCATTATCTGGAGAACAACTATACATAAATGTGTCGGTTCTGACGAAAAACAACAAAACACCGTGTTTTTTCCTATAAAAGCTATAAATCAAGGAAAGTGTATCCCCGGAAAACAAAATGTTACAATAAGAGAAGTTCTCTAACAACAATATGCAAGCACGCAGCCCAACAATATATCTATCTATGGCTTAAGCAGTTACAAATTCAGAGAAACGCACAGAATTGTTGAACGAGCAATTTCACAAACTGAAGAAAGAGCAAAATGCGACAACATCAAATGTGACAAAAAACAAAGGAATGAAACATTTTTTACATTCAAAAATGCGACAAAGTTACACCAAGGATTACGACAAGGCTACACTAAAAAAGCTTTCAAATGTTTTTCACTTCCACTACTTTTGCATCGCAACACCAAACGAGACAAAGAATATTTGACTGACGTAAAATTAATAATAACGGAACACAAAAAACTATATATATATATACAACACGCTATTCTCAGACAAAATGAAATAATAACAATATAAGAACTAAAAATTTGAAGACACAACTAAAGCTAAAAATAAAAAGACAACTGAAGCTAAAAATCAAAATGGAGGTCTGTAATTTTAGATGTTAGATGAGTGTTTTTGAATGTCGTATTTAAACTAAAGCTAAAAAAAATGAAGAAGAAAATGAAGTTAAAAATGAATGTGGAAAATTACAGACACGCCGTTGCCGCTGTCGCAGTCGCCATCTGTATGGCGATCTGCGGCGGCGTTTCAGCGCAGACTGTTAGTATCAGCCCGAAAACGGGTAATGTCATCTCGGCACAAAGTTATTCAACGGAACAGCATGAGGAAGGTTATGGAGGAGTCTGGGTTCACAACCAGCTGCCGCTAACGTTGCTTACATCCGACGAGGCTACTCTGACGGACAACGGATTGATGAAGGTTCATGCCAACAACATCAAACCGGAGCCAGGAACTGGAACGTTTACCATAAGCTCAGGAGAAAATGAAGCAGTAAACCATTTCACTCTGTCGCTGCCTAAAGGCTACCGCTTCACAAGCTACAAGATTGTTATGAATTCTTCTACTGAAAAATCTGACTGCGGTTCTACTCTCAGGGAAATGAACTCCGGATTCACTACATCATACAAGACTGCAAGCATAGCTAAGAGCGGAAGCAAAAACGTTACGATGCAGCGCACTTCGCTCAACGCCACAGATATGGGCAACATACTGTATTTCCGTCAAGACCATGACTCAAATAACGGATTTGCAAATATCGACATCGTCTCCTTTGTCGTAACTTTTGAATGTACCGACAGATTCAACGAGATTCTTCGACCGGATTTCAATAAATACAAGGATGAAGTCAGTTGTATTGCTATTCCGTTCCAGACGCAGCGCATCGACTTGGGACAGATTACGCAGAGAACCGACAATGGCTACACTTCTTACAAGTACAACTATAACAACGTAAAGGACCTTACGGCAAATTTCCTTTTCTATGACGAAAACGGAATTGTCAACGGTACGGCTATAGACGGTACAAAGGGCAATAAATCCATTGCTGCAATGGTGAACAACAACAACAGAACTTTCCTCGGACTGAAAAACGGCGTATACTGGCTGGAGACTCCTACCGAAGCTACTACACAGAACGGAAAGAACATTCCTGTAGGCTACCGTATCGTCGGAGCACGTGTCGTGTATTCCAACAATCAGAATCCCGACATCAAAAAGGGAGACGACATATACATCAAGGACAATAACGGAAATTACATGAATTCAAGTCTGGATTTCACAAGCAGTAAAGTGAAATGGACTTACGATACCGACGGTAAGGTGTACACTAAGGTGAATGGCACAAATACTTATCTTAGATATGTCTGGCGCCCGATTTTTTCTGACAAGTTAGAGACAACTACAGACAAAGACGATGCTTCATCATTCCAGACTGACGGCTCTAACCTGTATTACGACAAGGATCATGTAGTATCTTATAAGGATGGTAAAGGCGGATTCAAAGGAGAGGGAGCCGACGTTGTGAATGCTGACTTTACGAATACGTCGGAAACTTCATTCAACATCAATCTCTACGACAAAACTGGAAGCTCTATAGAGAAAACAGCAAATGTCAACAAGAATAACGGCTTTGGCGGTCTTATCCTTGAGAAGATCAACAACGACGCCATAAAGTTCGAGATTACCGGACTGCAAAGCGATCAGCTTGCATACGTCTGTCTTGAGGTGCAACTCGAAGCTCTCAACCCTTACATCGACAAGATGGATATAGCTTGTACGCTGCCTTCTGGAGAAACGAAACTGAAGCAGCAGTATCTTGCCGACGACTTCTCTATCGGTACTGAAGGTAAGATTGACTTTGCCGTGCCTGCAAACTACGAGACTCAGAACCTGAAGTTTAACTTCGAGGGACTGAACCACAAGAAGGCTGACGAGACCTATGGTGATTTCGGAAAACAAGGCGAATACTCAAGATATAATTTCGTTAAATCGGAATATTACAATCTCGTTAACGAGAATCTGCAGGCGCATCGCTCTGATGCTGCCGACTACGACTACACAAAGAAAATAGCCGTTGACAAGGCGGGAACTAAGGCGTTCAGATGTAACAACTCTGATGAATTCAAAGCTGGAACAACGGGCAGCAAGACTTTCTCTTATGAGGAATACCGATATTCTAATAGTGAATACGCCAATCAGAATGGTAAATGGGAGGATATCACACTTACCGACGGCAACTATAAGAATTACTATCTCATGGTTTGCGACGAGACTCGATATAACATCGCTCCTACCACTACCCCACGCCATGCCTACTACGCTTACTACTCTACGAGTGTGAAACTGGAGAAGGAAGACTACGAGCCGGTTATCAACTACACTAAGGTGTATGA
>DAIOXG010000076.1:0-9765 GCA_036758085.1 Prevotella sp.
ATAAAAAAAGTGTTTTTTTTGTTGTGTATTAAAAAAAACACTACCTTTGCATATGAAAGGGTACTTATGTAAAACATAAAAATACTTATATAATACTATACACTATGTCGAATAACAAAGAAAAGCTCTTTAGTGAGTTTAAGGCACCTACACGCCAGGAATGGCTTGACAAGATTCAAGTAGACCTGAAGGGAGCCGACTTTAACAAGCGTCTTGTATGGCGCACGAATGAAGGCTTCAACGTGCAGCCTTTTTATCTGAAGGAAGACGTTGACAAGCTCAAGACACCGGAATCTCTGCCTGGAGAATTCCCATTCGTACGCGGAAACAAAAAAGACAACAACGAGTGGTACGTTAGACAGGAGATTGAAGCGACCGATGCAAAAGAGGCTAACGCCAAAGCTCTTGACATACTGAATAAGGGCATAGACTCTCTTAGTTTCCACATCAAAGGAAAGGATGTCAGTGCAGATTTTGTCGACACCCTGCTTGAAGGTATCAAATGCGATGCTGTAGAGTTAAACTTCAACACATGCAAACGTCATACACTTGAACTTGCAGAAATCCTCAAAACATATTTCAACAAGAAAGGATATGACAAGACAAAAATCGTCGGTTCATTCGATTGGGACCCGATGGAAAAGATTGTCACTAAAGGACATGACGTAGAAGGAATACTTGATATTGCTCCAAAACTTGTGGAGGCAATGAAAGAGTATCCGAAGTTCCGCACGATAGCAGTAAACGCCGTTTCTCTAAACAACAGCGGAGCATATATCGTACAGGAATTGGGGTATGCACTCGCATGGGGAAACGAATATCTCAACCAGCTTGTTGATGCCGGTGTTGATACAGATACAGCTGCAAACAATATTAAATTCAACCTCGGAATCTCAGAGAACTTCTTCATGGAAATGTCAAAGTTCCGTGCAGCAAGAATGCTTTGGGCAGAAATTGTAAAGCAGTATGCTCCTAAAGACGACAAGTCATGCATGATGTGTGTAAATGCCGTAACATCAAAATACAACATGACCTTGTTCGATAGCTACGTAAACCTTCTCCGTTCACAGACAGAGGCTATGAGTGCTGCACTCGCAGGCGTTCACTCTATTGAGGTAACACCATTTGATGCAATATACGAGACACCAAATGAGTTCTCAGAGCGCATTGCCCGCAACCAGCAGCTTCTGTTGAAAGAAGAAAGTCATTTCGACAAAGTTGTTGACCCAGGTGCCGGAAGTTATTTCATAGAAGAACTCACTACATCCCTTGCAAATGAGGGTTGGAAGATATTCCTGAACGTAGAAGAAAACGGAGGATTCCTTGAGTCAATAAAGAAAGGACTCGTTCAGGATGACATCAATGCAACAAACGCTAAGCGTCATGAAGCAGCAGCAAAGCGCAAGGAGTTCATCCTCGGAACAAACCAGTTCCCGAACTTTACAGAAAAGAGCGACGGTAAGCGTGCTCTTGATGCGGCATGCGGTTGCGGAAGCCACGAAGAGAAATACAAGGCAATAGAATCCACACGCCTTGCCGCAGATTTTGAAAATCTCAGAATAAAGGTCGAAAACTCAGAAAAGAGACCTACCGCATTTATGCTGACAATCGGCAATCTCGCCATGCGTCAGGCTCGCGCACAATTTAGTTGCAACTTCCTTGCATGCGCAGGATACAAAGTTATCGACAACCTTGGCTTCAAGACAATAGAAGAAGGCGTTGATGCAGCCCTGAAGGCAAAAGCAGATATCGTTGTATTGTGTTCAAGCGATGACGAATATGCAGAATATGCCGTTCCAGCTTTTAAATACCTCGACAACCGCGCCATGTTTGTAGTTGCCGGTGCACCGGCTTGCATGGAAGACTTGAAGGCAGCGGGTATTGAGAACTTCGTTCACGTAAGATGTAACGTACTTGAGACATTGAAAGAATATAACGAAAAACTGGGAATAAAATGAGAAAGAATTTTAAAGATATAGATATATTTTCAGGAATTAAGGATGTTGACGGTGCGGATTGGCAGAAAGCCAATGGCATCAAGCCAAACTGGAAAACTCCTGAGCACATCGAGGTTAAGCCTGTTTATACAAGAGAAGACCTTGAGGGAATGGAACACCTTGGTTACACGGCTGGTCTTCCACCATTCTTGCGTGGTCCATATAGCATGATGTATCCGTTCCGCCCTTGGACAATCCGTCAGTATGCCGGATTCTCTACAGCAGAGGAAAGTAATGCCTTCTATCGTCGCAACCTTGCCAGCGGACAGAAGGGTCTGTCAGTTGCATTCGACTTGCCGACTCATCGCGGTTACGATCCAGACAACGCTCGTGTCGTTGGTGATGTAGGTAAAGCTGGAGTTTCCATTTGTTCTGTAGAGAACATGAAAGTTCTGTTCAACGGTATCCCATTGAACAAGATGTCTGTATCAATGACAATGAACGGTGCCGTACTTCCGATTATGGCATTCTATATCGTTGCCGGACTGGAGCAGGGAGCGAAACTTGAAGAGATGGCAGGTACGATACAGAACGACATTTTGAAGGAGTTCATGGTGCGTAACACTTATATCTACCCACCAGCATTTTCAATGCGTATCATCAGTGACATTTTTGGATATACATCCAAGCTGATGCCTAAATTCAATTCTATCTCCATATCGGGCTACCACATGCAGGAGGCTGGAGCAACAGCAGATATTGAATTGGCATACACCATCGCCGATGGACTTGAATATGTACGTGCCGGTGTGAATGCAGGTATCGACATTGATGCCTTCGCTCCACGTCTGTCATTCTTCTGGGGCATATCTATGAACCACTTCATGGAGGTTGCCAAGATGCGTGCTGCCAGAATGCTATGGGCTAAAGTCATCAAGCAGTTTAATCCAAAGAATCCGAAGTCGCTGATGTTGCGTACTCACTCTCAGACTTCCGGATGGTCGCTTACAGAACAAGATCCGTTTAATAATGTCGGCCGTACATGTATCGAGGCAATGACAGCAGCTTTGGGACATACCCAGTCTCTTCATACTAATGCTCTTGATGAGGCTATTGCCCTGCCTACAGACTTCTCGGCACGTATTGCACGTAATACCCAGATTTACATTCAGAATGAGACAAAGATTTGTAAGCATATCGACCCATGGGCAGGCTCGTATTATGTTGAGAGCCTGACTAATGAGCTTGCTCACAAGGCTTGGGAACATATTCAGGAAATAGAGAAACTTGGCGGAATGGCAAAGGCTATCGAAACCGGTGTTCCTAAGATGCGTATCGAAGAAGCTGCCGCCCGTACACAGGCTCGCATCGACAGTGGTTCGCAGACCATCGTTGGTACAAACAAATACCGTCTTGCACATGAGGATCCTATAGATATTCTTGAGGTCGACAACTCAGCTGTACGCAAACAGCAGGAGGAGGGACTTGCAGAACTCCGTGCTCACCGCGACAATGAGAAATGCAAGCAAGCTCTTGAAGCTCTCACCGAATGTGTTCGTACCGGTGAAGGCAACCTCTTGGAGAAAGCTGTAGAATGTGCAAAACTACGTTGTACATTAGGAGAGATTAGTGATGCCTGCGAGAAAATCGTCGGCAGATATAAAGCTGTTATCAGAACTATTTCAGGCGTGTATTCATCAGAAAGTAAGACAGATGCCGATTTCCATAAGGCATGCGAGTTAACGGAAGAGTTTGCAAAGAAGGAAGGACGCCGTCCACGTATCTTCGTTGCAAAAATGGGACAGGACGGACACGACCGTGGTGCAAAAGTTGTTGCAACAGGTTATGCCGACTGTGGTTTTGATGTGGACATGGGTCCATTGTTCCAAACTCCAGCAGAGGCTGCCCGAGAGGCGGTTGAAAACGATGTAAATATTGTTGGTGCAAGTTCTCTCGCTGCAGGACACAAGACTCTGATTCCTCAGCTTATTGAGGAACTGAAAAAACTGGGACGCGAAGACATCATGGTTATTGCAGGTGGCGTTATCCCGGCACAGGACTACGACTTCCTTTACAAAGCCGGTGTCGCAGCAATCTTCGGCCCAGGTACCTCCGTTGCAAAAGCTGCATGTGAAATGATGAACATTCTTCTTGACAAAGAATAACCGACATAAATATTATTCTTAATAATGCCCCTATTGTAACATGCCAATAGGGGCTTATTTATTAAAATCAGTTAAGACAATGAATATACCTAAAAGTTGTTATTGCACAACCAAAAAAATATTGCTTATTTTGCACAAGATAATCAATATTGGGGAAGTATATGAAAAGTCAAAAATTATATGAAGCAGACGATAAGCTGATTTCGCTTATCAAAGACAACTATAACGTATTGCAAAGCCTTGGCAGTTTTGGAATCAATCTTGGCTTTGGAGACAAAACGGTTAGAGAGGTATGTGAGATGCAAAACGTTGATACATACACCTTTTTAGCAATTGTGAACCTTGCCATAAACGGCTACAAGAGCTTTGACGACTTTTCAAGAATATCCATTCCGACGTTGATGCACTACTTGCATGCAAGTCATGAATATTATCTTGGCTTTCAATTGCCGTTCATCAGAAAAGAACTCGTTGATGCGCTCGACGAGAATGATAATTTGGCACGACTGATACTTAAACTTTATGATGAATATGCAGACGAAATCAACAAACACATGAAATATGAGGAGAAATTTCTCTTCCCATACGTTGAATCCCTACAAAATGGCACTCCAATAAAAGACTATGACATTGAAACATTCTCAAAGCATCATGGACAGACAGACCAAAAGCTACGAGAATTAAAAAATATCATTATCAAATACCTGCCAAGCGACGGATTACACAACAACCAACTTTCTGCCACACTGTGCGACATTTACAGCAATGAGGAATGGTTAGCAAAACATTCTGAGGTAGAAGAAAAGATAATGGTTCCAGCCATACGCGAACTGGAACGTAAATCAAAGCAAAGCGATGTGTCGGCTAAGATCTCAAATATGATAAGCAAGAATGTCAACAATGAGACCCTAAGCGAACGCGAGAAAGATGTCATAATAAGCCTTGTACAAGGAATGACCAATAAA
The DNA here is from genome assembly GCA_036758085.1 of Prevotella sp. Classification (GTDB taxonomy): domain Bacteria; phylum Bacteroidota; class Bacteroidia; order Bacteroidales; family Bacteroidaceae; genus Prevotella. Next base: position 5,068 of record DAIOXG010000076.1, read on the forward strand.
GAGATTGCGGACCATCTTTGTATTGCTCCAAACACCGTCATCACACACCGTAGGAATATTGCAAAAAAATTACAAATCCACACACCTGCCGGATTGACAATATATGCAATAGTAACCAACCTTGTAGACATATCATCCGTTCAGATATAAGTACCGGGGCATTTATCCAAATAAATGCCTCAGTGCTTCCTCAACTTTTCTAACAGGTATAAGGTTTATCCCTACATCCTTCCCCTTAAAGGCGACCATATTCTGACGCGGGATGATGATATTGGTAAAGCCGAGTTTCTGTGCCTCAGAAACTCTCTGCTCAATTCTACTTACAGGGCGGACTTCACCGCTCAAGCCCACTTCTCCAGCCATACACCATCCCTGTTCAATTGGCGTATCGACATTACTTGACAATACTGCCGCAATAACACTAAGGTCCATTGCCAAATCCGTAACCCTCAACCCTCCGGCAATATTTATAAACACATCCTTCTGTATCAGTTTAAACCCAACCCTCTTCTCCAAAACAGCTAACAGCATATTAAGGCGGCGCTGGTCAAACCCTGTTGCCGACCTCTGAGGTGTACCGTAAGCAGCAGTAGAGACAAGAGCCTGTGTTTCAACAAGAAAAGGCCGGACACCCTCTATAGCAGACGAAATTGCCACGCCACTAAGACCGTCATGATCCTCTGTCAACAACAGTTCCGACGGATTACTTACCGGACGCAAGCCAGACTGTCTCATTTCATATATCCCCAGCTCAGAAGTACTTCCAAAACGATTCTTAATAGACCTCAATATTCTGTACATATAATGCTGGTCCCCCTCAAACTGTATCACCGTATCAACAATATGCTCAAGAATCTTAGGTCCGGCAAGCGTTCCCTCCTTATTAATATGTCCAATAAGAATAACAGGAGTAGCTGATGTTTTGGCAAATCTCAAAAGTCTTGAGGCACATTCCCTAACTTGCGACACACTTCCTGGGGAACTGTCAACATCAGCCGTACAGATTGTCTGTATTGAATCAATTACAACAATATCAGGAACAACAGACTTTATAGAGGCGAAAATATTCTCAAGCGAAGTCTCACACAAAACGAGACAATTACCGTTATCCTCCGGTGAAATTCTCTGCGCTCTCATCTTCAGCTGATGCGCACTCTCCTCACCGCTCACATAAAGAACCTTTTTATCAAGATGCAATACAGTCTGCAGCGACAAAGTACTTTTTCCTATTCCCGGTTCACCGCCAAGCAAAGTAATAGACCCTCTGACGAGTCCTCCGCCGAGTACACGGTTGAGTTCCTCATCACGCATGTCAATACGCGGTTCATCCTTACTGGAAATATCTTTAAGATGAAGAGCCTGTGCACCGCCGTTGGCTTTCTTTGCTATTGCAGCAGTAAAATCACCCTTATTACTTTCCGGAGCAATCCTCAATTCCTTGAACGTATTCCATTCACCACACTGAGGACATTTTCCAATCCATTTTGCAGACTCTTGTCCGCAATTACTGCATACGTATACTATTTTGTCTTTAGCCATAACCTATAAATATTCTTCGTCTTGTTGCTTGAAAACACAAATACTTTATACAAAAGTAGTGTTATTTTTTTTTGATACAAAATAAAACCTTATATTTGCATAGAAAAAAAACGAAATGAGAAAATACTATATAAAACAAATACTTGCAATTGCCGTAATAGCTCTTTGCGGATGCTCTCAAACAAATGAAGCAAACCACAGACTGACTGCTAAAGAGAAGGCTGAACAACACTTGAAGGACTCTCTTGCACTAAAAGTCGGTGTATTGCAGACAATCGACTGCCTTCCTGCTTTTGTAGCAAAAGACGAAGGAATCTTCGACTCCCTCGGTGTTGATGTAAAACTCGTACATTTCACATCGATGCTCGACTACAACTCGTCTCTAAAGGAAAACAGACTGCAAGGCGTCTTCTCTGATTCTAAATACATAGAATCCATTAACAAGACATCCAACCTATCAATGCAAAACGTGAAGACCTTTGACATGAGATGGCAACTTGTGGCAAACAGACGCTCGCGACTGCTCCACCTCAACCAATTCACCGACAAGATTGTCGCAATGTCGCGCTATTCCGTAACAGACTATCTTTGCGATAGGCTTACAGATAGCGTTAACCTTGACAAAGAACGAGTTTTCAGGGTTCAGGTCAATGATGTAAACACTCGCTTAGAGATGCTTCTCAATAACGAGATTGACGCAGCATGGCTTCCGGAACCGCAAGCTACAATTGCAATAAACAACGGCAATAATGTCCTTATGAGAAGCGACAGCCGAGGGGAGAAATTTGCCATACTTGCTTTCACTTCAGCTTCTTTAAACGATAAACGTATAAAGCAGCAGATTGACACATTCGAAAAGGCATACGATCTTGCCTCAAAGAAAATAGAGAAAGGCGGAAAGAAATATTATGCAACTCTCGTTGAACGATATTTTAAATATAAATTGAAATAATAATACCACTTGATGATGGACAAAGATCTTCACATAATAAACCGTACGCTGATAGACATAAAACACAAGAATTTGACTTCTGCGTTAAACTTTATAATGCCATATATTGATTCTCATCCTTTCGTATACAGTGCTGACGATATAAGAGAAGTGAACGAAAATTTCACTATGATGCTCAATTATTACGAGAATGGAATAAAAGATCCTATGGCAAAGAAGATGTATACGGATATGCTGAACAAGCTTGAAAAAGCTGTACGCAATGTCCGCATCGACTATAAGAAGCGCAATATAGAATTCTATAAAGACGCATATTCCCATGTCGGCAAAAACATGCCTTTGTCTGAAAAAGCAATTAGAATAGCTTTGGAAAACTTTGTCTCTGACGAGGCTATGCTGCAATTCCAACCTGAAGAAAAGCGGAAAGAAGCAAGCTATGATTTGTATTCGAAACACTATTCTTTCATGCAGTCTCTTTTCTGCTATATAGTGGTGTCTGATTTGTGGACCGTAGACCAGGCTGAAGCTATGGCAGAAATTATATTGTCACCGACAATAGACTCTTCCGACGCACAGATGATTGTAAGTGCAATTATGCTAAGCACGATGAACAACTTCGACATAAACAAATTCTACATTATGACCGAAGTGTACAAGAAGGCTTCCGACGAGACATTGCGGCAAAAAGCACTCGTAGGCTGGGCTCTTAGCATGACAGACGAGGTTTGCTTCAACGAACAGTTGGGATACATCAAACCACTCTGTGAAGACCCAAGCATAGCTAAAGAAATTATAGATCTGCAGAAACAGATCATCTATTGTATGAATGCTGACAAGGACAACGAAGTGATACAGCGCGATATAATACCGACTATCATGCGCAACTCAAACTTCAGCGTCAACCACTTAGGTATAACAGAAAAAGATGACAGCACTCTTCAAGATATTCTTGACCCAAATGCCCAAGACCGCGCCATGGAAGAGAGTGAAGAGAAATTCAAACAGATGATGGAGATGCAAAAGAATGGGGCTGACGTATATTTCGGAGGCTTCTCAAAAATGAAAAGATTCCCGTTCTTTTATGTCTTGTTAAACTGGTTCTGCCCATTCAGTATCAACCATCCGGCATTGTCTAAAGCTTACGAGAATAACACAAGCCGTAAATTTCTGAACAACTTACTTTCTGCACCTCTTTTTTGCGACAGCGATAAATATTCTTTCGCTCTTGCCCTGGCATCCGTAATCGACAAGTTACCGAGCAATATGCGCGAAATGATGGGGAGTGATGATATGTTCGGAAGAATGCCTAAAGGCAATTCTGCAACTTCACGTGAAGACATCCGACGCAAAATAATACAGGACCTTTACCGCTTCTCGCGTCTCTACAGATGGAATGAACAAATATACAATCCATTTTCTGCGAAAAACTGTCTTTTCATTTCATGTAAACTTCTTAAATATACGCCAGTAAGGAACAGCTATCTGGATTTTGGATATTTCCTTAACAATCGTTCTGCAAAACTGTTCGATACATTTATCCCTGATTTATGCAGTCTGTCAAGCTGCGAAGCATATATGCTTATTGGTATACATCACATGAAAAGCGGCGAATACAAGTACGCAACAGAATATTTTAAGGAAATACTCAGACTGGAGCCCGACAACGAAAAGGCACAGTTTTGTTATGCCAAAGCATGCTATAAAAACGAAAAATTCAAAGAAGCATACAACTATTATTCAAAAAAATATAACGAGAAAAAAGACGACAAGACATTTTCTTTGGAATATGCCGTAACTCTCATTGGAATGCGCTACTTTGAAGAAGCATCGAAGATTCTGTTTAAACTCGACTTCGACTATCCGGAGAACATTACGGTTAAACGTGTACTCGCCTGGAACATGATGGAGCAGAAAAAATTAGGACAAGCAGAGAAGGAATACTCTTTCATCCTCAGCAGCAAGAATTGTGTACCTGCAGATTACCTCAATGCCGGATACTGCCAATGGTTCATGGGCAACATCAAAAATGCTACATCATTTTTCAGCCAGTTCTGTAAAGCAACAAAATGTCTGCATTACCACGTAATAAGCGATGCTCTCTACGACGAGTTTAACAGAGACTCTAAGATTCTAAAGAAATACAAGATAAGTAAGTTTGATAAAGAAATGGTGATTTCCATTACATTCAGAAAAATAAAAGATAACTG
>DAIOXG010000077.1:0-9653 GCA_036758085.1 Prevotella sp.
ATCTACATATATCCCTAAAAAAAACATCAGAAACTACCATATTATTGTCTTCAATAAAATGGTTGTTTTTACCAAAATCCCCTCGGAAAGTGTTGCAAGACTCTTTCCGAGGGGCAAAATTCGCGACTTTCAACGCCCTGAAAGTTGCGAGACCGACTTCGGAAACGTGCTTTTTGCACGTAAATTCCACTGCCGAAAAATTCAAACATCTGAAAATCAAGGAGTAAACGAGTTGATTTTCAGAAAAAGCGAAGCTTTCTGCTTTAGCAGCCCCCACCGCCCTACGCTATTTTGGCAATTGCCCCTCCCTTTCAGAGCGGAATATGTAGGCGACCTGTAGGTTTGTGAACTGCAAACACGTGATTTTTGAGGTTACGGCAATTGCCATAACATACAACTGCAAGCTTATCCTCGGTATGAGGAAGCATAAAATAAAAAGCCCCGGCACAAGGATGTCGGGGCAATGCATCCGTAGGCACGGACGACTGGTGTTAATTAAGGTCAATAAGAACCTGCCTAAATTTCTTCAGCAGCACGGCGTATGCGATTGCTCAAATCAAAGAGTGCATTGCGCAACTGCTCTGCTTCAGCCTCGTTAAATCCGCCTTTACCGCCATTGCCATCTATTCCATCCATCTTATGATAGAACCATGAAGATGACTTGTGGAAATAATTGTTAGCAAAATCCCTCCATGATATTGCCATCATTATATCCTTAACTTTCTTTTTCATGTCAGTAATGACTACAGGTTTTTCCAATACCATTGTTTCCATATTGTGCATATTTAGTTTTTATAAAAACCTCTTCCTCCGTAAAAGGAGGAGAGGCATAATTTCTACTTGTAAGGCTGACGAAGCATGTTGTCAAACAACTCTTGAGCAAACCAAAGCAACTGAGGATATCCATCCGGATAAGAAATATTGTAGTTTCTGATTGCTTCGAGAAGCTCCTTTTCATCAGGAGTAACCTTCATTGTAATTTTCTTTTGTTCCATTTTCTTATTGTTTTAATTAACAATGCAAAGATACTACAAATTTTCGTATTATCAAAATAAAACTACACTTTTTTGTAGTAATTATATATAAAATAAAAAGAAGCCACCTTCTCACGAAGATGACTCCCAAGAAAATAAACAGAAAAATATAGTAGCTTATGTATATGTTATAGGAATAATGCCGCTCGACTGCATAACAGGAAAACGCTCCACGCCAATACACAAAGTATCAAAGGCATCACTTCCGTCAGTTCTACCCTCCAACTTATCCTCCTCAGTCTCAGCAAGCTTCTCTCCACGCTTGTCTTTCTTTCCGTTGAATACACCTGCAGAAGTAATGGAGATGAGCAAATCCGGATTATTGTCGCGGTTGATGAGCACAGTATGTTTAGCTCTGCCACGGAACATACGGTTGATAAGGTCATTCTTTATCAAGTGGTCAAGCGGTTTACCGATGTATACAGCACGTACAGACCACTGCAACCGACGCAAAGTCTGCTCAATGTCTTTATGGAAATCATTGTTGTGAAGCGCATAGTTATTGCCTACAAACGTAGCATCGTAATAGAATACTACTTGCCTGCGCTTGTGATACCTGTAATACTTATGGAAGTCTTCAACCAGTTCAGGCAATTTCCTCTCGTATTTAACGAAAAAAGATTTGAGAATCCTCAGTTTGCCATCCTTGCCGACCTGCCCAACGACAAGCCAGTTGATGAGATTGTTGGCATCGAAGGCAATAATGAGAGGCAAGTTAGAATCCAAATCACCGTCAAGTCTGCAATCGTCCACAATCTCCTGGCCACCAAAAGAAGACAGGTTAAGCCGGGACTCATTCGGTGCTGTATAAAGATTTACATCCTCGCACATTCCGCCATAGAAACCGTCAGCAGATATGCCGATGCGCTGGCACATTATAGAAGTTGCAAACGTAAGAGGCGGAAGGTCGCGCTTAGCCCTACGGATAAACTCCTCACCGAGAAGTGCGAGATTTTCTATAGAAGAATATTCTTTGTATAGTAAGCATTTCGAGCGAAAAAAAGAGAGCTGTCGGTTAAGATAATCAATTTGCTTTTTGATTTGCGGTGCACGCTCCGGATGTTTGTCGCGTTTCACCCGAAGCTTCCAAAGCTGGAAAACAATCCCCTCGATGAGCTGCACCAGCTCCGGATCCATTTTGTCCCGATACGACAAGAACCAAGATCCTTTTTTGGTAATAGGCATATCAGAGGTTATAGTCATGCCATGATGTAAAGGAAAACTGGAGAAGTACATTTCATTGCCACGGTTAGCCTGAAACGTTTCGTCTTTAAGCTGCTCAAAGTTTATGAATTTCGCCTCGTCAATAATGAGGTAGTCAAGCGACATAGAGTTCGACGTGCCACTACGATCCTGACTGATAACGTTGCATACAGACCCATTATAGAAAGAAATAGTATTCTCCCAATTTGCAGGTGTAAATATAGGACTTTTCCAATGAAGCTTTTTCCAAGGCTTCTTTCCAACAACATAATGAATATCACGTTTGAAGCCCCAACGCTCCAGATGGATAAGCATTGAAGGCAAGATATTGGTAAGACAACGTTTCACCGACGGAGCGACAAAACCGCCCATAGACCCCGGCATGCCTTGAAAACAAGACTGCAGGCGCCGTGCCTGGATTGCACCTTTACCCAGTCCACGCCCGGCCACGACAACTTCATCACGACAGTCCATATTAAGCATATAGAGCTGCGCATCATTGAAATACTGTCTGTTAGTCTGTTGCTCCATCATTATCTTCATCTTTTATTTCCTCGTATTCGGCAAACTTAACAGTGTTGTCAGAATATTTTTTAATCAGTTCCTTTATTCGCCCTCTCAAATCCGGAAGCTTCTTGATTCCGAGTACGGTCGGGTCATCAACAGGAACGAACTGCTGTGGAATAATCTTGTCGAACTCCAATTCAAGTTCGTCCTCTTTATCAGTTCGGTTATTGAGAATTCTATTCTTCTCTATTGCCGCAACAGAACGGTGGTCACCGGCACGCCGTGCAGCCTTCAGGTCTTGCTCCAAATCCTGATTTATCTTCCACCGCATAAAATCTTTGGATGCCTGCTGAAGATTTCCGAGTATTATACGTACGAGATGCAAATCATCGTAAGCCTGCGACTTGCCAACCTTAAACATAGCCATATCATATTGCACGATATCCTGATCGAATTTCTGAGGAAACTGCAACCAGTAGGCATACAAGCCACGAAGCCGGTGAATGCGCTCAACAACTGTTTGAGCGATTCGTCGCTCAAACAGTTCGTCATCGCTTAATGTAATATATACGGAGTAATCCTCCATGCTGGCAAGTGGTAAGCTCATATCTGTTTATTAAAAATTAAAGTTTTATCTCAGCCATCTGCCGGGTAATAAGCCGCTGACATTCGGCAATAGAGAAAGGTGAGCCTGCATCAGCAAGATCACGAATGCCTTTTCTTATTTCGTTTGCGGTAGAAGCCACACCCTTGAAAAAAGCCTTACGTGCAGGACTGCCAACAGAATTGACATCATCGAGCAGAGTCGTTTCGTCAATATCCAAAAGGAATGATATCTCTGAGGGGGTCATCATCTCCTTTGCTTTCTCTTCTATTTTTAGAAGTAAGTCTGTTGAATAATCCATTCAGTTCAAGAGATTTATCGTTAACAATATGCTTCAGTCCGCAAAACAGCTCATAGAAAGCCTCCTGAGAAGTTGTAACCATGGTGCATTCCGCACGGTCGCCATACGTTTGATTCTGAGAAGAAATCACAGAAACAGTATATCTGTCATTTTGCACGAGAACAATTTTAGAATGGTTCTGTGCCAAATAGACATGATCAAAACAACTATGCATGATTCTATACAGTTGTACAGTTTTCTTTGAAGCCTTCAGATCAGCGACGAGAGAAGCGTTACCTATAAGACCCTTCTTCCGCAATCGGTGGAATCCTGACAGGAAAGCATCGGACGTGGAAAAAGTGCTGACATAAACATCAGCACGCCCGGTCTGCTCAAGAATCCAACCGAGCAGACCGAGAGTATGCAGTCCTGTGCCAAGGTAATACTGAGTAGGATTAATCTCCAGAGGTTTCAGTATCTGGTTTACTTTCGTTTTTCTTGTCATCGTCAGTAGTTTTTCCAATCTCAACACCACCATCAGCGAGTTTTGTCAGCATATCATCACCGACAACCTGAGAGTTGTCCAAAAGGAGAGAGAGACGTTCATGAAGACTTTTGCAAAGCTTCTTGTACTTTTCGATATCCTTATCTGAAGGATTTTCAGAAAGAGCCACATCCTTCAGCTGCTGAAGCTTATCAATGTTCTTGCTTATATAAGCTCTTGCATTGGTTATCTGCTTGATAACTTCTGACGGATCAGATTCGTCCTCAGAAGGAACGGGATTCAATTCAAAACTGTCGTAACGCTCAAATTCAGCCTTGTATTTATACCAAGCCTCTTTCATTTGCATAAGGAGTTCGTATCTGTCGCATGGCTGTGTCAACGACTTCAACTGGTTGAAGACAAGTTTAATTTTCTTCCAGCGCATTGCATTCTCTTCCCAGATAGCCTTTATGTCGTCAGGCAGACTGTCGTGATCAGAACGTTTGCCACCGTGAGCCGGCAAATCCTGCCTTTCATTCAATTCATCATCAGCACCGTCTTTTTCAGTGTTGATTGCGTCCTGAATTTCAGGAGTAAGTTCAGCATCAAGTTTTTTCACATCACCAATTGTCATTCTATTGAGACGCATAGGCAAGAACTTCTTGAGCTCATATTCGATTTTTGACACATACTTTTCCGGACGGCGAGAAATGGTATTGAACAAAGCCTGATTACGGTTCAACTTCAACAACATCTGGGCACCTTCCATTATATCTTCATTATCGTTATGGCTTTCCTTTTCGAGCCATGTTTTCAGACGGATTGTAAGATTATTGTCTATCATACTAATAAAAAAAATAAAAGCGGACGCGACCATTAATGCCACGACCGCTCATTCAACTTATATAATAAAACTCACACAGGCAATCTACGCATGTTCGGCAGCTATTTTTAGCCCTGTCTCACCGGAAATATCACCATCTTCTGTTTCAATCTTGCCATAATAGAAAGGAGCAGGGTAATCATCATCGGCAACTGCAGAAACAGTTGTTGAGTTGGCATCAGTAGCAGCTTTTCCGGTATCCTGCGACAAAGACAGTTCCGGTGTGAACGCTTCAGAACCAATCATTCTTGCCTTTCCGTTTCTCTGCACTGCAAGATAAACCATTTCGTCATTATTGGCTTCTGCGATATAGCCGGAAGCTTCCTCCTCCGTGCCAGGAATTGCAATTGTAGCAGTATTCTTGAAAGATTTGGAACCGTAAGATCCTTGAGATTCGACCTGTACCTGACCTTCATTCGGTATCATGCCGATAGTATGCCATTTTTTGTCTCCGGCGAGAACAAAGTCTCCTTCATAAACTGCAACGGTAGAAAGATCAGCATCCGGTGTTTTCTTTTTTGATCCTATCAGAGGCCATGTCAAGATATCACGTTTGCTGATACCATACACGGTTCCACGCAATCCTGGAAGCGATTTTTTGCCTCGGCAAAATTTTATATCGCTATAGATAGATTCCTGATCTGTACATTTGCTCATAAATTATAATGCTTAATGTTATACAATTAACCGGCAGTCTTCTCGTATACTGAGAAAACCTCCTTGCTTACACTCTCGAACTGCGTACCGAAGAACATATTGGCGATAAAGTCAACATCATAATGGTTGTCAAGAGAACGCTCCACAATGAACTTCTCGTCATCGGTCTTCTGGTTGTACAAAAGATAGATATTGCTCTTAGGAGTGAGCAACAGAAAATCATTCGGAACATTAGACAGAGGCACAAGTTCAACGTTGGATGCACCCTCGAGGGTTCTCTTGTCATAATTCTGGTTGTACGGCAGAGAACCATGATTAAGCTGATAGTCCTCTGTGTAATAATGATACGTCATGTCAGACATGAACATTTTGAGCTGCTGTCCACGTAATTTTTCATTACGCGACCAGTAGAATTCCTTCAGAACGTCTTCCGCATTGTCCTTGGAAATAGACTCCTGTGAAGTCATAAGATTTCCGAGTTCAGATGAAATCTTAACCTCGCTGTCCTCGTTTGTTCCAGCAATATCCATATCAATGACGGTCTTCAGGCCATTGAAGAAATCCGCAGTCTCGTCGAACTTAGAGCCATTATGTTTTGCAGTCCATGCGTTGAGATAAAGGTTCTCTCCCAGCTGCTTCATAATGTAAGCACAAATCTGAAGAACGATAGGCACATTCTTCAGTCCTTCACCCTTAGTAATATTGCTACCCCAAATAGACTGATAAATTGCATTAGGGTCAATAGGCTCAATACAATTGCCAAAGAAAGTTTCAAAAACGCGCCCTTTAAGATCAACAGCACCTGTTCCTTTCTTGTCTTTTTTATAGTTACCAATTTGGAATTTTCCACCCATCTGAGTAACAGTTTCGCGGTAGCGGATTCCTGTACGAATATTACAATGCTGCTGAAGCTTCTGGAGCGCCAGCATTGGCATTACAATAAGATCCTTCCGATAAGTTTGAAATGTACGCGACAATTCCTCAGGAGTGAAAGTCACGTTTCCTTTTACAGTACTTGCCATAGTTATTTAAACATCTGCAATCATGTTGTACAAATCCTGTGCAGTAACGGAGTCTTCGCCCTGCATAGGCTTTTCGTCAGTATTGTCGCCGGCACCACCTTTCAGCGCAGCAATCTGATCATCTTTCTCCTTAGATTCGTCCTGAGCTTTTTTCAAGTCATCCTTGAGCTTTTTCAAAGCATCGGCACTTGCTTTCATAGCTTTACCGTTTTCATCGTTAGTCCGCTCAAGTTCCTCAAGACGATCATTGATTTTCTTCATCTGGTCTTGAGTCAAAGAGATGCAGCCATCTGTTTGTGTCTCAAAACCATCCTTAGCATCGAGTAACGACGCTACAGCATTAAAAATTTTGATCATTTTGGTATAAGAGTTATCTGCGTGTGGGTTATGGAACAGGCTCTGAAGTCCCTGCCACGTCTTCTGCAAGAAACTCTGAGTTGGATTACCTTCTCCATCAATGACAGCAGCAAGTTTTTTGCTGTCGTCTTCGGTTTGGAGCGGCGGTATGCCTGCATCCTTGAATTGATTAGAATATGTATACGAATTTATGAATTGGTTGCTGAATTCAGCAGCTGCATCTTCCGCTGCCTTATCCTCACGTATAGAGTCAACAAGTCCGAAATCTACAGCCTGCTGTGCCGTAAGCCAATTACCTTTTTTCATCTGTGCAAGACATTCATCAGTAGATTTACCAGTCTTGTCGGCATACATCTGAGCAAGCACATCGTCAAAAGTTTTTAGTTCTGCCCTTTCAGACTGAAGCTTTTTTATCATATCATCGAGTTGCTCCTTGTTCGCTTGCTCATACTTATTTATAAAAGTAGAGACATTATGTATGAGGAAGAAACTTCCCTTTACAATGTCAATAGTATTACATCCCAACATTGCTATTGTAGAGATGGATGCATTCATGCCAAAAGCATGAGCATGAACCCTGCCGTGGTCTTTGAAAGCCTGATACATCTCAAGTCCATCCTTTACATAACCACCAAGAGAACAAAAGCCGACATGAACATCCTTACCCTTGTTTTTGTTAAGAGTATAGCGAACGAAATCAGCAGAACAGCCATTCCACCAACTTCCGATAGTTCCTGATATTACAATTGCATAATCCATTTGTCTATTCTTTTTGGCAAAGATAGCCAACAGCAAGACTGGATAAAAACACCTTTATTATATAATGTATGGTATAGGGTAAGTAGAGGAATATGTAATTGTAACTTCATCAAGCTGGTTGTCCTTAACAGAATCAGGCATATTTTCCTGCTTAGAAACAACAGGATAAGGTCGTTCATTTGTTCCGATCAATCGACACTTGCCATCAGAAAGATGTATTCTAAATGCAAATCGCCCGCAATTCGGGACTACATCTTTGGTCAGCAGTTTCATAGATGCAGTATAAATTTTGACTTTATCATCATATTTTTCGGAAATAGTAAACTGTGCAGGAATCTTAACACACAATTTTTTCCAATTGATATCATCAGGCAGACGAACAGAATTCAGATCCGCACGTAACATGCCATTTAAATTTTGACATGAAGTTATGTCAACACCAACAATTAATCGAACATACATAATATAAATTTTAAAGTTTTGGGAAAGAACGGCATAGAACGGTGTAGAACACATACAACGCTGACGAACAAAACAGCCATCCTTATCCACACGATTTTTATATTAATTAACCAAAATTTCTATACAAATTTTATTCTGCAGAATCTTTTACTCTCGTTCGGCATCTCAAATCAATACCTTTCTTTAGGTAAGAGTTTCTCATGCGTTGGTAACGCATTTTCAATGTATAGTCATAATCGATAGAAATTCCGTTCGCCTCGCACCATGCCTGTATACCTTTCAAAATGGAACATCCACAGTTTTCCAGTCCGTTAAGTTCTTTCCACATCTGCAAGCGGAAGGTATCTTCTATACATTCTGCCACGGCAGCCTTTGCATGCGGTCCGAGGTAATTATATGAAATCAGCGGCTTCTGCTTTGATTCCGGTAAACAAATTGCAATCTCATCATCCTTGCATTGTTCTGGCAGTTTGCCAGGTGGCAACTTAGTTAAGAATCTACGTAAGCAAGCATTCTCGGCACTTTGATCCGGGAATACGACAGGATTTCCATAATGGAAAATCATCCACTGTCTGATAAAAGGTTTTAGTTTGATATAAACAACAAATCTGCTCATAAGTAAGACATTTGAAAAATAATGGCAAATATAATAAAATTGTTCTTCTTTTCCGTCTTTTGACAGAATTTTATTTTCTATGTTATCAAAGAAAAATCTGAGCTGACATAGTTTTGTACGAAAAGTTTGCAATTTTGTGAGAGTTGTGATATAATTTGTATATTATTAAAAACCAATATTTTACAAACTTTTCTTTGTGATGTTGTAAATTTGTGATGGAATAATCAAGTTTGCAATAGACAAATTAAAAATGTAAAGATAACAAAAATGAAAAGTTTGTGATAAGTTTGTGATGTAAGTTTGTGATATTTTGTGATGCTCCAAAACCTCTTTATTTACTTATGTTTCCACAATTTTCAAACAGTCAATTACAAAATCACAAAGTTTTTGTACAAAAAACAAGAGGGGTTCGGGGAGAAAAACAGACGCCGTAATGAATTGTTCTAAAAGTCGGCATTTGCAATCAAGGGATAAGAGACACGAGAAGCCGACCTGCAAATTATTTTCGCAAGTCGGCTTCAGATAAAAGCAAATTGATTTATATGATATTAAAATGGCCTGTCATCATCCGGATCAAATAAGTCCGGTTGCACTTCTTTTGCATCAGATGAATCATTTTTAAGAGAGCGTAAATATATCATATCCTTAGTCTTCACGCCTCCAGTGGCAAGCGTAACCGCTTTCTGAATGCGTCCGGAACTATTACACATCTCCGGTGGATTCAATATATCCACCCACGGACACAATTTTACGAAGTTTTTCAGTTTCTTGGTAAAACTCTGCAT
>DAIOXG010000078.1:0-9593 GCA_036758085.1 Prevotella sp.
GAAATTGAATTTGCCGGAAGATATACCAATTCTAAAATGATATGTATCACTGGAAGCAACGGCAAGACAACAACGACATCGCTTATATACCATATATTCAAAAATGCAGGATATGATGCCGGACTGGCTGGCAACATCGGTAAGAGTCTGGCCCTACAGGTGGCTGAAGACCCGCACGAATACTACATCATAGAATTGAGTTCTTTCCAACTTGACAATATGTATGACTTCCGTGCCAACATTGCCATTCTGCTTAATATTACACCAGACCACCTCGACAGATATGACTTCTGCATGCAGAACTATGTCGATGCAAAGATGAGAATCATACAAAACCAGACAAGTGAGGACTCTTTCATATTCTGGAATGATGACCCGGTAATCAAAAAGGAACTCGACAAATATGATATAAAGGCTGTAAAATGTCCATTCTCTGAACTCAAGGAGAAAGGATCTATCGGATACATAGAAGAGGGACAGTATAAAATCGAATACCCTACCCCATTCAATATGGAGCAAGAGGAATTGTCGCTTACCGGAAAACATAATATCTACAACTCTCTTGCTGCCGGTATCGCATCAAATATCGCCGGCATAAAGAAAGAGGATATAAGAAAGAGCCTCAGCGACTTCCCTGGAGTGGAACACCGACTTGAGAAGGTTACTACCATTAACGGAGTTCTTTATGTCAACGACTCTAAGGCAACGAATGTGGATGCCTGCTGGTATGCCCTGGAAAGCATGAAGACACCTACGATACTTATTCTTGGCGGAAAAGACAAGGGCAACGACTACAACGAGATAAAGGAACTCGTCAAAGCAAAATGTGCCGGACTGGTTTATCTCGGAGCTGACAACAAGAAATTACACGATTTCTTCGACAGCATGGGAATTCCTGTTGCAGACACCCACAACATGAAGGACTGCGTAAAGGCTTGCTCAGAAATGGCAAAACCTGGATATACAGTACTGCTCAGTCCGTGTTGTGCAAGCTTCGACTTGTTTAAGAATATGGAAGACCGAGGCGAACAATTCAAGAATTTCGTCAGAGAATTATAATATTTACGGAGGCAAATAAATGGCTGAGGAAACAGCAACATCAAATAAAAAACTTAAAGGCGACGGAACGATTTGGACAGTATTCATAATACTGTGCCTTATCAGCATCGTTGAGGTGTTTAGCGCCTCAAGCAATTTGACATACAAGACGTCGAACTATTGGGGACCTGTCATCAAGCATACACTGCTCCTTGGAGTTGGTGTAGTCTTCATGGTGGCAACGATGAACATAAAATGCAAATACTTTAAGATTGTTACGCCATTTGCATTATTGTTCTCATTTCTTACTCTGATTATCTGTTTCTTCATCGGAGCCGTAAACGACGGACACAGATGGATTCCGATTCCTGGTACCGGGCTGCAATTTCAGCCCTCGGAAATCGCTAAGGGAGCTGTTGTTATGGCTACGGCACAGATTCTGAGTGCCATGCAAACACCCAATGGAGTCGACAAGGATGCCTTTAGGTTCATCTTTTGGCCTTGCAGCGTTTTTCTTGTTCTTATCGGACTTGAAAATCTCTCTACTGCCATGCTCCTTGGTATTGTTGTGGTATTGATGATGTGGATTGGGAAAGTACCTAAAAGACAACTTGGGAAACTATTCGGCGGCATCGCGATACTCATCATTATGGCATTTAGCGCCATTATGATTTTCGGTACCGACAAGCATGATACGGAAATAGAAAACCCTAAGATGACAATGGTCGATAGCTCGGCAAAAAAAGATAATCCGCAGGAAAAAGGAAAGAAAGGAATTTTCCATCGACTTGATACATGGAAAAGCCGAATAGACAAATTCCTGACCCACAAGCAAGTGCCACCAGAGGAATTCGACCTCAACAACGAAGCTCAAGTGGGTTACTCTAATATTGCCATAGCATCATCGAATATGGTTGGTAAAGGACCGGGCAATTCTACGGCAAGAGACTATCTGCCACAGGCATTCTCAGATTTTATCTATGCCATCATAGTAGAAGAAACCGGAGTATTGGGCGCATTCATCGTTTGTCTGCTCTACATAATAATATTGTTTCGTACAGCAGCAATAGCCAACAGATGCGTAAACACATTCCCGGCTCTACTCATAATCGGTTTCTCACTGTTGCTTGTCACGCAAGCTCTGTTTAATATGATGGTTGCAGTAGGACTGGCACCTGTAACAGGTCAACCACTACCGCTTATCAGTAAAGGAGGAACCTCGTCTATCGTAAACTGCGTATATATCGGAGTCATACTGAGTGTCAGTTATTCTGCAAAGAAAAAAGATAATGCCAGCGATGAGAACATGCCCTCAGCAAAGAGGAAATCAGCCTCTATCGATGCGCTAAAAGCCGTAAATTCAACAAATGAATTGAAACCGGCAGGAGTGCCTGCGAAATGACAAGAAAAGAATAAGAAGAATTAAGATAAAAAATACCATAGTTATGGATAATGAACTAAGAATAATAATAAGCGGAGGCGGAACTGGAGGACATATATTCCCAGCAGTCTCCATCGCCAACGCCATCAAGGCAAAACGCCCGGATGCTAAGATTCTTTTTGTGGGAGCTCTTGGCAGAATGGAAATGCAACGTGTTCCCGCTGCTGGTTACGAAATCAAAGGTCTCCCTGTAAGAGGACTTATTCGTCCTCTCTGGTCTCTGAAGAATATCGGAGTACTCATCGACTATCTGAAGAGTAAGCGCATGGCAAAGAAGATAATAAAAGACTTCAAGCCTATGGCTGCTGTCGGTGTCGGCGGATATGCCAGCGGCGCAACACTTGACGCTGCACATGCATTAGGAGTACCAAGTCTGATACAGGAACAGAACTCGTATGCCGGAAAGACAAACAAAATGCTCTCCACAAAGGTGAACAAGATTTGTGTGGCATACGATGGGATGGAACGCTTCTTCCCTGCTGAGAAAATAATGAAGACGGGTAATCCTGTAAGACAGAACATCGTCAGCAGTGAGATTTCTCACGACGAAGCAGTGAAGGCATTCGGACTTGACCCGACTAAAAAGACAATCCTTATCGTGGGAGGTAGCCTCGGGGCGCGCACTGTAAACGAAAGCGTCCTTCAGCATCTTGACGACATAAAGGCATCTGGCGTACAGTTTATCTGGCAGACCGGAAAATACTACAATGCCAAGATCATGCAGGAGATGGACAAGCATAAGGATATGCCAATGCTAAAAGTACTCGATTTTATTGCCGACATGGGAGCAGCATACAAGGCTGCCGACCTCGTTATAAGTCGTGCCGGAGCAAGCAGCATCTCTGAATTCTGCCTCATCGGTAAACCTGTTATCCTCGTCCCTTCTCCTAATGTGGCAGAAGACCACCAGACTAAAAATGCCATGGCTCTTGTTGACAAAGATGCCGCCCTTATGGTTCGGGATGCCGAAGCAAGGGACAAGGTGATACAACTGGCTCTCGAGACAGTAAAAGACGAAAACAAACTGAATAGTCTCGCCCAAAACGTAAAGAAACTCGGACTACCGGACTCTGCCGACATTATCGCCGACGAAGTGCTGAAATTAGCAGAAAGACAATAACAAACCATATTTATCAGGAACAATGGAACTAAAAGATATTAAAGCAGTATATTTCATTGGTGCCGGTGGCATCGGAATGAGTGCAATCGCACGCTATTTTATCCATCGCGGCCTTGTTGTAGCAGGCTACGACAAAACTCCTTCAACCCTTACAGCACAACTCGAGAAAGAAGGAATGCTGATTCATTACGAAGAGAACGTAAACGATATTCCGCACGCATGCAAAAAACAGGAATCTACGCTTGTTGTATATACCCCAGCCATACCTCAAGAGCATAAAGAACTCATATACTTCCGCGAAAACAATTTCGATGTGGAGAAAAGGGCACAAGTTCTTGGAATGTTGACAAGAACGCATAAAGGACTTTGTGTTGCCGGAACTCACGGCAAGACAACAACTTCTACAATGTGCGCACATATCATGCACCAAAGCTCTATTGACTGTAATGCCTTCCTTGGCGGTATTTCAAAGAACTATGGCACAAACTATATCTTGAGCAAGAAAAGCGACTACGTTGTCATCGAAGCAGACGAATTTGACAGAAGCTTCCACTGGCTACGCCCATGGATGAGCGTCATCACGTCTACAGACCCTGATCATCTCGACATCTATGGCACTAAAGAGGCTTATCTCGAAAGCTTCCGCCACTATTCTTCTCTCATACAGCCAGGCGGTGCCTTGATTATCCATACAAATTTGGAAATGAAAGCCGATGTACAAGACGGTGTGAAAGTATACGAATACAGCCGCGACAAGGGCGACTTCCATGCTGAGAACATAAAAATCGAAAATGGAGAAATTACATTCGATTTCATCTCGCCGGTTGAAAGCATCAAAAACGTTCAGTTGGGACAGCCTGTCCCTATCAATATCGAGAACGCAGTAGCGGCAATGGCTATGGCACAACTTAACGGATGCACAGCCGAGGAACTGAAATACGGCATCAGCACCTACCATGGTGTAGACCGCCGCTTCGACTTCAAGATAAAGACCGACAAGCTCGTATTCATGAGCGACTATGCTCATCACCCGAAAGAAATTTACCAGAGCGCAAAGAGTATCAGAGAGCTGTACAAGGACAAGAAGATTACAGCAATCTTCCAGCCACATCTATATACAAGAACCCGCGACTTCTACAAAGACTTTGCAAAGAGTCTCAGTCTGCTCGACAGGGTAGTTCTCTGCGACATCTATCCGGCAAGAGAAGAGCCTATTCCCGGTGTTACATCAAAACTCATCTACGATAACCTTGATGAAGGCGTAGAAAAAGAGATGATACACAAGGAGGACGTCCTAAACTACGTCAAGAACCACGACTTTGAGGTTCTCGTAGTACTCGGTGCCGGCGACCTCGACAATTACGTTCCGCAAATAGAGAAAATTCTTGAGGCAAAGCTCAGAAAATAAAGAAGTTTGAGGCAAAGCTCCAAAGAGAAAGAAGCTTTGAGGCAAAAGCTCTAAAAATAAAAAAGCTTGAGGCAAAGCTCCCCCAATAAAGGAGCTACTCAAGAGCAAAACAGAAAACGACAAAAACAGACACTGATGCGCCCGATATATAAAAGGCTGATAATAATAATGCTCGACTTCATACTCCTGGTGTATGTCTTCGTTGCCATGATCTCGTTCAACAAACCGGACGAGAGCAAGAAGTTATGCTCCGAGGTGAACATACAGATTGCCGACCAAAATGCCAACGGATTCCTTAGTGCAGCAGAAGTGAAGAAAATACTCATCACCAACCGCATGTATCCGCTTAACAGCAAGATGACAGAAGTAAAGCCAAGGCTAATCGAAGACTTGCTTTGCAAAAGTCCGTTTGTCAGCACAGCTCAATGCTACAAGACGCAGAACAACCACGTATGTATCAGCATTACCCAACGTCTGCCTATCATACGCATCAAAAGTCAACAGGGCGACGACTACTACCTTGACGACAAGGGCGGCATAATGCCAAACTCAAAATACACATCCGACCTTATCATCGCAACAGGTAACATCAACCAGTGGTTCGCCCGCAACTACATAGCACTGTTTGCCGATGCAATAATGTCAAACGACCTGTGGAAAAACATGTTCGAACAGATTAACGTGCTCCCCAACCATGGTATCGAACTGGTACCGCGTGTTGGCAGCCACATCGTTTATCTGGGCAACATGCCGCAGTCGCCTTATTTCTCAAAGCGAAAGGAACTAATAAACGACTTCGTAAAGCGAAAGCTTACGCGTCTCGAAAAATTCTACAAATATGGTCTAAGCCAAGTGGGATGGAACAAATACCCATACATAAACCTGGAATTCGACAACCAAATTATATGCAAGAAACATAAAAAGCAACCTGAAAATATATAGTAATATGCCAGCAAAGGATTTTATAGTAGCAATTGAACTGGGCTCATCCAAGATTAGGGGAATAGCCGGAGGAAAAAACGCCGACGGCAGTATCGCTGTGTATGCCATTGCCAGCGAAGACTCCCTTGGCAATATCCGCAAGGGTATCGTCTACAATATCGAGAAGACAGTACAGAGTATAACAAACATCGTAAGGAAACTGAAGACGTCTCTCAATCGAGACATCTCACAAGTTTACGTGGGAGTCGGCGGACAGTCTATTCTCAGCGTAAAACACGAGATAACGAAAAACCTGCCTAACGACACCATAATAACCCAGCAGATGGTGAACGAGCTGATGGATGCAAACCGCACCAAGGCTTACGCCGACAAGGAAATTCTGGATGTCGCTCCTCTGGAATACAAGGTAGGCAACGACCTGCAAGACGACCCGGCTGGCATTCAGGCTGACAAGCTGACAGGAAACTTCCTCAACATTCTGTGGAGAAAAGCCTTCTACGACAGACTGAACGACTGCTTCGACCGTGCTAACATCAAAATAGCAGAACTCGACATCGCTCCGCTCGCCCTTGCCGACTGCATCCTCGACGACACATCGAAGCGCGCCGGATGCTTGCTCGTAGACCTTGGCTACGACACCACCACAATGCTTGTTTACCACAGAAACAAACTGCGCCACATCGCCGTAATTCCTCTCGGAGGAAAAAACATCACGAAAGACCTTACCACTCTGAATATCGACGATGAGATTGCAGAGAAGATGAAACGTAAATACGGCAGCGCATACAACGAACCCGAGGAACTGAACAAGACGATGGAATTCTCCGTTGACCTTGAGCACAAAGTGTCGAGCGTGAAGTTCCAGCAAGTCGTTGAAGCGAGAATGCAGGAAATCATAGAAAACGTGTGGGCACAAGTATCTCCAGAATATCAGGAGAAGCTCAACGGCGGAATTATCCTGACAGGAGGCGGAGCCAACCTGAGGAATGTGGAAACGGCTTTCCGCAAAAAGACGAAGGTAGACAAGATTACGACAATACAGTTTATCCCGGACAATGTAGTCGCTACGAACAAGAACATCAACGTGCCACACGACGCAACGATGAACACCCTGCTCGGACTACTCAAAAAAGGCGACATGAGTTGCGACGGTGGTGAACTAAACGTGCAGCAGAATATCTTCGGCACTGTATCTGGAAACAATGAGTCAAAGACAGCTACCGAAACCGCCACTATCACCGAACCGGCAACCCCAGTGCAGACCGGCACCGGCAGAGTACCCACTCCTGGCGAAAAAATCATCCAGGAACGCCAGAACGACAAGAAGGAATGGGACAAGGCTCAGCTCGACAACACCGTCGAGGCATACGAGCGCTATATCAGCGTCTTCCCTAACGGCGACTACGTAAAGGAGGCAAACGCAAAGATTGACGAGATGAAACGCAAGGAAAGCTTCGGCAGCAAATGGGGAGCTTTCAAGAAGAAACTGAAAGACCTCATCACTGAGGGTGAGGACGAATAAGATGGCGGAGCCAATAAAACCGATAAAAAAAAGAAAAGAAAATTAAAGAAATAAAGATATGGCAGACGACAAGAAGATTGGCAGACTGGCATCAGCATTCGGCGAGCCAGACAAGCCACAAAGCATAATAAAGGTTATCGGCGTTGGAGGAGGAGGAGGCAATGCCGTGAACCACATGTACCGCGAGGGCATCCACGATGTTACTTTCGTTCTTTGCAACACCGACAAGAAGGCTCTCGACGACTCTCCAGTGCCTGTCCACCTGCAGCTCGGAGAGGAAGGTCTCGGAGCCGGAAACAACCCGGAAACGGGAAAGGAAAAGGCTGAAGAGAGTGAAGGCGAAATACGCAACATGCTCAACGACGGAACGAAGATGGTATTCATCACAGCCGGAATGGGCGGCGGTACAGGTACCGGAGCCGGTCCGGAGGTGGCACGCATCGCCAAGGACATGGGTATACTTACCGTTGGTATCGTTACCATCCCGTTTAAGTGGGAGGGCAAGAAGAAAATTCTGAAGGCTCTCGCCGGAGTGGAACGCATGGCAAAGAATGTTGACGCCCTGCTGGTTATCAACAACGAGCGTCTCTTCTCTATCTACGGACAGCTCTCCGTTGAGGATGCCTTCGGCAAGGCCGACGACACT
Source organism: Prevotella sp. (assembly GCA_036758085.1). GTDB lineage: Bacteria > Bacteroidota > Bacteroidia > Bacteroidales > Bacteroidaceae > Prevotella. The sequence goes on from DAIOXG010000078.1 coordinate 8,118, forward strand.
CTGAGCATCGCCGCCAAGAGCATTGCCGAGATTATAACCATGCACGGTATCATCAACCTCGACTTCAACGACGTCAAGACGGTATTGAAGGACGGTGGCGTGGCTCTCATGAGCACTGGCTACGGCGAGGGCGAAGACCGCATGAAGAAGGCTATAAACGCCGCCCTCCACTCTCCACTGCTCAACGACAACGACGTGTACCACTCGAAGAAGATTCTTCTCTCCGTATCGTTCTCTGGCGGCAAGGACGGCAAGGGCACTCTGATGATGGAGGAGATGACTGCCGTGAATGAGTTCATGGACGGCTTCGACGACGAGATAGAGACCAAGTGGGGCCTTTCTAACGACCCAGAACTGGGCGACAAGATTAAGGTTACGATTCTCGCTACAGGTTTCGGTGTGAAGGTGGAAGACGGCAAGATGAACATCACCGACCAGAAGGCCATCAACGCTGCCGCTATCCGCGAGAAGCGCGAAAAGGAAGCTGCCGAGCAGAACCTCATCGACCAGTATTACGGCAACGACGTTAACGGTGAGAAGCGTTTCAAGCCTCGCTGTTTCATATTCAGCGAAGAAGACCTCGACAACGACAATCTCATCTCTGCCGTTGAGACAACACCAACATACAAGCGTTCTAAGCTCCAGTATGACGAGCTGAAGAAGCAGTCGAAGGGTGACGCCGCAGCCGAGACGATTGCTCCTAAACAAGCGCCAATAACGGGCACGATAAAATTTGATTAGGATTAAATTTTTTCATTATAACAGAAAGAGGGGTTGTTCACAGCTCCTCTTTTAATTTAAAACACTAAAGTTATGTTATACGATCAAGTAAGCAATGACATCAAGGAGGCTATGAAAGCCCGCGACAAGGTGCGTCTTGAGACCTTGCGCAACATCAAGAAGGTATTCATCGAGGCAAAGACCGCCCCTGGAGCCAACGACACCCTTGAGGATGCCACAGCCCTGAAGATTCTTGCCAAGCTCGCCAAGCAGGGCAAGGAGTCTGCCGCTACCTTCGAGCAGCAGAACCGCAGCGACCTCGCAGAAGAGGAGCTGGCACAGGTTCGCGTTATCGAGGAGTATCTGCCGAAGCCACTGACGGCAGAGGAAATTGAAACTGAGGTCAAAGCCATTATCGCCGAGACTGGAGCATCATCCATCAAGGAGATGGGTAAGGTTATGGGCGTTGCCAGCAAGAAAATGGCAGGCAGGGCTGACGGAAAAATGATTTCTGATTTCGTGAAGAAACTGTTGGCTTGATGAAAGCCAACACTGACAGGACCACACCTAACTAATATAAAAAGAAGTTGGGTGTGGCTTTATCTTCTAAACATAAAATTAATAAAGCTACATCCCTTAAATTATGATATTTGAAATTATAGATTTATCTAAATTTGCAAATTAAATAAAACTATATATTATGAACACTACACCAAGCATGACATTTACAGAAGCCATGGCAAATGTCTTCAACAC
>DAIOXG010000079.1:0-9521 GCA_036758085.1 Prevotella sp.
TTTGCAGGTCTGACCGATACCGGCGGACAGGCAAAGGAGCTGGTTCTGGAAAACCAAAAGCTGAAGCTTGTCTTCAATACTAAAGGAGCTACTGTAGAGAAAGCTATAGTTAAGGGCTTTAAGGATTATAGAGGTAATGCCGATGTAACGCTTTTCGAAGGCAAAGATCAGTCGTTGAGCTTCATGCTTGCTGGTAAGGAGAACAACTTCATAACGAGCGACATGTATTTCACACCGACGGAAAAGACTGACTCTTCTGTCGTGTTTAAGGCTGAAACGACTGACGGAAAGTCTCTCGCCATTTCTTATGTTCTCGGTAAGGACTATATGCTTCATGCCTCAATAAAGGCTACAGGCATGAGCGGACTTTTTGCGCCTGATTGCAACTCCATGGGAGTTGAGTGGCAAGATAAATGCCGTCAGCAGGAGAAAGGTTTTACCTTTGAGAACAGATACGCTACTCTTACTTATCATAAAGTGGATGGCGGTACCGACTATCTTAGTGAAACGAAAGAACTTTCTGATGAGAATGTTGAAGATAATATCGATTGGGTAGCGTTCAAAAACCAGTTCTTCTCTGCTGTTATGATTGCAGGAAAGGACTTCGGAAAGGATGCTAAGATGACAAGTGTACCTCAGGAGAAAGGTTCAGGATATCTGAAACAGTATGGCGCAAAGATGAAGACTTTCTTTGATCCTTCCGGAAAGCAGCCTACTGAATTGGATTTCTATTTCGGACCGAATGATTTCCGTTTGCTGCAGAGCGTGGAAGAGGAGAGTCGTTTCGGTAAGGACCTCGAAATGCAGAGACTTGTATATCTGGGATGGCCTTTGTTCCGTATCATCAACAGATGGTTTACTATCTACGTGTTTGATTGGCTGACGGCTCTTAACATTAACATGGGTATCGTGCTTATCCTTATCACTCTCCTGCTGAAGCTCATTACTTTCCCTCTCGTAAAGAAAAGTTATATGTCTTCGGCAAAGATGCGTGTACTGAAACCGAAACTTGATGCCGTTACAAAGAAATACGACAAGCCTGAGGATCAGATGATGAAACAGCAGGCTATGATGGCTGAATATTCTAAATATGGCGTGAGCCCTCTTAGCGGATGTCTTCCGATGCTTATTCAGATGCCAATCTGGATTGCTATGTTTAATTTCGTTCCTAATGCCATCCAACTGCGTGGAGAGAGCTTCTTGTGGATAAACGACCTCTCTACTTATGACCCGATTATAGAATGGCACAACAATATTTGGCTTATTGGAGACCACTTGTCGCTTACTTGTGTGCTCTTCTGTGTTGCCAATGTGCTTTACTCAATGATGACTATGCGCCAGCAGCGTGACCAGATGGTCGGACAGCAGGCTGAACAGATGAAGGCAATGCAGTGGATGATGTATCTCATGCCAGTCATGTTCTTCTTTATGTTCAATGACTATTCGGCAGGTCTTAACTTCTACTATTTCGTTTCGTTGTTCTTCAGCGCCGCTATTATGTGGACACTCCGCAAGACAACTAACGACGAGAAACTGCTTTCTATTCTTGAAGCTAAATACGAGGAGAATAAGAAGAATCCTAAGAAGACAAGCGGACTTGCTGCAAGACTCGAGGCTATGCAAAAACAGGCTGAGGAGTTGCGCAAACAGCGCGAGCAACTTGAGAAAAGAAATAAAGGTATTTAAATGACTGGAGTCTTGGAAGAGATTTTAATGGATTTTATGTTTGCCGGAAGTGCAAATCAATAGAATCCGTACATCTTTCCCATGACTCCTTTTTCTTATAATATTATGAACAAATCAATCATTATTGCTGCGGCACTTGCCTTGGCATGTGGCAGCACAAAAGCTCAAAACTCTGTGGCAAATATTGGAAAAAACAATATCCAGCTTAATGGCGACAAGATGACTCCTGAGGCTTTGTGGGCAATGGGGCGAATTGCTGTTGCTGAAGCATCGCCAGATGGTAAGCACGTAGTATACCAGGTAGGATACTATAGCGTAAAGCAAAACAAGGGCAGACAAGTTTTGTTTGTCGTTGATTCTGACGGGAAAAACAACAAGATGCTCACATCGGGGAATGTCAGCGAGACTGATCCTGTATGGATAGACGGCGGTAAGAAGATTGCCTTCATTTCAAAGGGACAGCTTTGGACAATGAATGCCGACGGTACGTCGAGGAAGCAACTCTCTAATGACAAGGATGGCATTGAAGGCTTCAAATTCTCACCCGACGGGAACAAGGTGGTTTTAATTAAGCAGATTCCGTTCCATGAGAGTATAAAGAAGAATCCTTCTGATTTACCGAAAGCTTCAGGCCGTCTTGTGACGGATCTTAATTATCGTCATTGGGATGAGTATGTAGAGTCCATTCCTCACCCTTACGTGGCTGAAGTAACAGCTGATGGTGTCAAGAATCTTGTTGATATTCTCGAGGGAGAGCCATTTGAGTGTCCGATGAAACCCTTTGGCGGAATTGAGCAACTTGCATGGAGTAGCGATTCTAAGACCGTAGCATATACTTGTCGCAAAAAATCCGGTGTCGCTTATGCTATTTCTACTGACTCTGATATTTTCCTTTACGATGTGGCAACAAAGAAAACTGTCAATATCTGTAAGCCGGAAGGATATGTGGAGCCAGAGATAGACCCTACGAAGTCTATGAAATACCAAAAAGTCAACGGTCCGGAGAACATAAAGAACAATGTCGGCTATGATCAGAATCCGAAGTTCTCTCCTGATGGAAAATATGTAGCATGGCTAAGTATGGAGCATGACGGATATGAGAGCGACCGTAACCGTATCTGTGTCTATAATTTACAGACTGGAGAAAAAACTTATGTTACAGAATCTTTTGACTCCAATGCTGAAGATTTTTGTTGGATGCCTGATTCCAAGACTATTGCTTTTACTGGTGTTTGGCATGGTACAATAAATCTTTACTGCACGAATCTCAGCGGTAAGGTGGAACAGGTTACAAACGATTGGGCTGATTATGTTTCTCTTTCTCCAATGGGAAACAGTGGAAAGATACTTGCTTTACGTCAGAGTATGGCTGCACCGAGCGACATCTACGTCGTAACACCAGGTAAAACTGTTGCCAAGACAAAAGTAAATCAGCTAACAGCAGAGAACAAGCAGATTCTTGACCAGTTACATCTTGGTAAAATCCAGCAGCGTTGGGTAAAGACTTCTGATGGTAAAGATATGCTTGTATGGATAGTGTTGCCGTCTGATTTTGACCCTAACAAGAAATACCCGACATTGCTCTTCTGTGAAGGCGGACCGCAAAGTCCTGTTTCGCAGTTCTGGAGCTATAGATGGAATATGCAAATCATGGCGGCAAACGGATATGTTGTCGTTGCACCTAACAGACGTGGACTTCCCGGTTTCGGTTCTGAATGGAACGAGGAGATTAGTGGCGACTGGACAGGACAGTGTATGAAAGACTATCTTTCAGCTATCGACGATGCCGCCGACAATCTGCCGTTTGTTGACAAAGACCGCTTGGGTGCTGTCGGTGCAAGTTTCGGAGGATTTAGCGTTTATTATCTTGCAGGGCATCATGAAGGTAGGTTTAAGTGCTTTATTGCACATGACGGAGCTTTCAACCTTGAGTCGATGTATACTGATACGGAGGAAGCATGGTTTAGCAATTGGGAGTATGATGATGCTTATTGGAATAAGGATCTTACTGATAATGCAAAGCGTACTTATGAAAATTCTCCACACCGTTTTGTAGACAAGTGGGATACGCCAATTCTCTGTATTCATGGTGAAAAGGATTACCGTATCAATGCTAACCAGGGCTTCGGTGCCTTTAATGCAGCCCGTATGCGTGGCATTCCTGCAGAACTCCTCATCTTCCCGGATGAAAATCACTGGGTGTTGAAACCTCAGAATGGAATTCTGTGGCAGAGGACATACTTTAATTGGCTTGACCGGTGGCTGAAAAAATAGGTTATAAGCATTTTGAGACCTTAAGCCATGTGCCGTCATAATTAATCATATAAGACAAATAACAATAAAACAATATGAACCAAACAATTCAAAAAAAATTAAGCGATTCTTCAGCTATGCGCTGGACCGCTCTTGTACTGCTTGCCGGTGCAATGTTCTTTGCCTACATCTTTGTAGACATACTTTCTCCTCTTCAGGAAATACTTCAGACACAGCGTGGCTGGGATCCACAGGCATACGGACATTTTGCCGGTTCTGAACCATTCCTCAATGTGTTTGTTTTCTTCCTTATCTTTGCAGGAATTATTCTTGATAAGATGGGAGTTCGTTTCACGGCCATTCTTTCCGGTGCCGTGATGGTTGCTGGTGCAGCCATTAACTGGTTTGCCGTGACCGATGCTTTTGAAGCGTCTTCTCTCAAGACCTTTATGGATGGTGCCTTGAATCTTCCGGAGGCATGGTGGAACGTTACGCCATGGTATGATGGAATGCCGGCATCAGCAAAGCTTTCGGCAATTGGATTTATGATTTTTGGCTGTGGTGCAGAGATGGCAGGTATTACTGTTAGCCGTGGTATCGTGAAATGGTTTACGGGTCATGAAATGGCGCTTGCCATGGGTATTGAAATGGCCATTGCACGTGTCGGAGTTGCTGTCGTTATGATTGGCTCTCCTGCTCTTGCTTCTATTTCGCCAGTCAGTGTGAGCCGTCCTGTAGCAGCTTCGTTGCTCTTGGTTTGCATCGGTCTGATTAGCTTTATTGCATATGGATTCATGGATAAGAAACTTGATCAGCAGGGTGCTGAAGAAGAAAAAGATGATCCATTTAAGGTTTCTGATATAGGCAAGATTTTGTCTTTGCGCATGTTCTGGGTCGTAGCTCTGCTTTGTGTGTTGTACTATAGTGCAATCTTCCCATTCCAGAAGTATGCCATCAATATGCTTCAGTGTAATCTTAACTTTACAGCGGAGCAGGCTGGTTATGTATTCTTTGTCTTCCCTCTTGGTGCAGCTGCCGTTACTCCGTTCCTCGGTAATTTTCTTGACCGTAAAGGTAAGGGCGCAACAATGCTTATCCTTGGTGCGGTATTGATGATTGTCTGCCATTTGGTTTTCGCCTTTGTCGTACCGGCTACTCAAAGTGTTGTTATAACGCTTGCTGCCATCATTGTTCTTGGTATTTCCTTCTCGCTCGTACCGGCAGCTCTTTGGCCGTCTGTACCTAAGCTTATTGACGGTAAGCTTCTTGGTTCTGCATACGCTTTGATTTTCTGGATACAGAATATCGGACTTTATGCTTTCCCTATGATTATTGGTAGTGTATTGAAGGCAAGTAACCCTGGTGTCAGTGATCCGTTGAAATATAACTACACCATTCCGATGGTTGTCTTTGCTATGCTTGGTGTTGCTGCTTTGTTGCTTGGCATCTACCTAAAGGCAATAGACAAAAAGGGTGGTTATGGACTTGAGGAACCAAATATAAAGAAATAGTTTGTGAGGCATTCATAATGCATGCTTTATGTGCATGTAGAAAAAACGAATAATTCTGATCATTTCAGAATTATTCGTTTTTTTATCTTCAGTTCTTATAAATTGTCATTCATATAGCGTAAGTAAAAAACTCATGCCGCGAGCTTTTCTTGCGTTTATTTTTTTTGAAAAAAGTATCAAAGTATTATTCGTTTGAGTAGCTCGGAATATAACTCGCTGTAAATCATTTATTTATATTTTCTACTTTCTCTTTGATCTTATATAAAGTATCATAGAAGTATCATAAAGCCACTTGCCTGTCTGTCTATTATATGTAAAGGCTATGGTCGAATATGTTGCCCAAATTAATGCCCACAGTTTGGGCATTAATTGCCCACAGCTTAGGGCATCGATGCCCATGCTGTGAGACTTCGATGCCCACAATGTGGGCAATGCATTGGAAGAAGTCTTTTAGAGACATTAGTCTCATGCACGCGAGTGAAAAGAATTTACTTCGTGAAACATAAAAGAGTCCAGTCTTCAGAAATATCCTTTGTTTTGAACTCCATTCCGAGTTCTTTTGCTTTGTTTGTCAATAAATCCATATCTTTGGAGTAGAAACCGCTTAGAATAAGCGTTCCTCCGTCTTTCAGTCTGCTAACCATAAGAGGCATGTCGTTAAGCAGAATATTTCTATTGATATTGGCAAGTACGATGTCAAATTCTTCTTGCATATTGCATAGGATATGAGCATCGCCATGAATGGCAGTAAGGTTTTCTACACCGTTTATAGTTGCGTTGTGCCTTGTGTTTTCAACGCTCCATTCGTCTATATCGTAACCTACGGCATTAGAAGCACCGCATTTAATAGCAGCAATTGAGAGAATTCCTGTTCCGCATCCACAGTCGAGCACACTTTTACCATAAACATCCATGTTTAGCAATTGTTTTACAATCATGCGTGTGGTGTTATGCGTGCCTGTGCCGAATGCCTGTCGGGCATCGATTTCAATGTCTATCGGGTATGTGTCGTTGACTTTATGGTAGATATCGTGAATACGGCATCTGTCGTTGATTATAATTGGATCGAAGCCGTTTTTCTCCCATTCCTCGTTCCAGTTCTTGTCTTCAGCCTCACATGTTTCAAATGTAACCTTCACGTCTTCCAATGGAAAAGCTGAGAATGATGCTGTTAGTGCATCTTTGTCAAAGGTCTCCTTTTGTATGTAACCATCGATTCCGTATTCCTTATCTTCAAACGATTCATATCCGGCATATCCAGCAAGTGCGGCACATAGCTCCCTTGCAGTTTCCAGTGTTGTTTCATTTGGTTTTTTGTCTGTATCTTTACAGACAATAGTGAATTTTGTCCTGAAATATTTCATTTTTAACTCTTATTTTATTGCAAATTTATAAAAAATAGGGGAAAACCTATAATAGTATAGGGTTTTTCCGTATTTTTGCATTTAAAAGAGTGATAATTTTGCAGTGTGGATATGCAATAAGCCATCCATATTCTTGTTTAAATATAAAAATAAGGAGAATAAGATATGAAAAAGTTTTTTCTATTATCATTACTCGTCGGTTTGATGCCTCTTTGCTCGATAGCACAAGACGATATGTATTTTTCGTCTAAAAAGGATAAGGCGGCAAGACGGACTGAAGTAAAACAGACAGATATTCCGGCTTATTATAGCGGAAGCAAACGTGATATTGATGAGTATAACAGACGGGGATTGAACAGTTATTACCAGAATATAGGAGACTCTGCTTCTTCTGATGTTATTGATTTTTATGGTAATACTCCAGATTCCATCTATGGAGCCAAGTCAAAGAAAAATATCGGTAGTTTTAGCGACTATGATGATGACGATGATTATTCGTATTATCGTAGGATGCGCTGGCTGGATGATGACTTCTTCTGGGCTTATGATCCGTGGTATTGGGATGATCCGTGGTATAGATCATATTATGGCTACTATGGTCCTTATTATGGCTATGGATGGGGACGCCCATGGAGATATGGTTATTATGGCTATTATGGCGGGTGGTATGACCCTTGGTATGGGTATTCAGGATGGTATGACCCGTGGTACTATGGGTGGAATCGCCCTTATTGGGGAACGACAGTTGTTTATCGGCCATATAATAGAGGAGGCGTAACTGGTACGGCTAATCATGGATGGATTAGTAACGGTAGACATGGCGGCTTAGATACAAGCAGACGCGATGGAACAAACCTTGCCGGCTATCGTGGCTCGTCATATAATGGAAGCAACAGCACGAGTCGTAGGAATACGGATGCCTATAATAGACAGACAACTCGTAGGGGTACGGATTTCTCTAATTATAGAGGAAACGAAAACTTCAACAGAGCTGACAGAACAAATAACTTCAACCAGAACCGCGATTTCAACCAAAACCGTGAATTCAACCAGTCTTACAGGAATGAATCTACATTTAATCGTGGTTCATTCAATAGCGGCAGTAGCTTTGGTGGAGGCAGCTTTGGTGGCGGCAACCGTGGCGGCGGCTTCAGTGGTGGCGGTCGTTCCGGTGGCGGTGGTCATCTCGGCGGTCGTAGATAGAATTTGAGATTAGGGAATAGGGGATATAGATTGGAGTCTGGTGTTATGATTCCTGCAAATCCTATTCCCTTCAATATATAAACAGGGAAAATCGATAAAACAATGAAAAAGATAGTATTATTTTCAGCACTTACTTTGATTGCATTTACATCAGCGAGTGCACAGGAAACATACGAGAACGCTAAGCTTGCGTCTCAAGACTTAAATGGTACAGCTCGCTATGTCGGTATGGGTGGTGCCCTTGATGCACTGGGAGCTGACATTTCAACAATTTCGTCAAATCCTGCCGGTATCGGACTTTTCCGTCATTCTGTTGCAAATGTATCATTCGGCGTAGTTTCACAACAGGATGGAAAAAGCTTTTCAAATGGAAACAAGACAAATATGAGTTTTGATCAGGTTGGATTTGTATATTCTAAGAGGGTAGGCAACAGCTCCTTTATTAATCTTGCTTTTAATTACCATAAGAGTAGGAATTTTGATTATATACTCTCGGCTACAGGTAAGTTGGATGGTTTGTCAAGTCAAAACAAACTGACTTATTTGAAAAGCCAGGACGGATGTTTTGATTTGCTTGAGAAAACTGGTGGATACACAAGCAATTCTTCTACATTCTCACAAACGGATTACTTGTATTCAAATGCTTTACTTCCTGTTACAGGGTCTCCTGGTTATATAAACGGATATCTTGGAGCAAGTGGCTATACATTTGACCGTGCACATACTGGCTATATCGGAACTTACGATTTTAATATTAGCGGAAATATTAATGACAGGGTTTATCTTGGTCTTACTGTTGGCATTCATGATGTTCACTATAAAGGCTACAGTGAATACGTTGAAAACTTGTTGAATAATGAAAACAATAGTGTGGGGTGGACTACCATGACAGATGAGCGTAAGATTACCGGTACGGGCTTTGATGTAAAGGCCGGTGTAATTATACGTCCGGTTGAAGATAATCCGTTCCGTATAGGCTTATCTGTCTCAACTCCTATTTGGTATGATTTGACTACCTCAAATTACTCCGCTATCGACAATTATAGGCTGGATAAGAATTATGGAACAAGAGATTCTTATCCAAGTGGAGAGTCGTATGACTTTAAACTATATACTCCATGGAAGTTCGGATTCAGTTTAGGTACCACGGTGCAGGATTTCCTTGCCATCGGAGCAGGCTATGAGTATGCCGATTACAGTTCTCTTGACTCTCGTATCAATGACGGTGATTCATACGACTGGTATTATGACGAATATTATACGTCAAGCAGCTCTGATGATGCAATGAACCGTCATACGGAGAATACATTGAAAGGAGTAAGCACTCTGAAATTCGGTCTTGAGATGAAACCGACAGAGAATCTTGCTGTTCGTTTAGGATATAACTATGTTTCACCGATGTATAAATCTGATGGCTATAAAGATTCCTACATTGAATCGCCTGGAACGTACTACTCTTCAGCTACCGATTATACAAACTGGGATTCTACAAATAGAGTAACAT
>DAIOXG010000080.1:0-9476 GCA_036758085.1 Prevotella sp.
GGTGTACCAGCCGATGTCGCCGAACACACGGCTGTTGTTGTATTCCCTCAACACATTGTTTAGTGCCTCATACATAAAGCGGTGGCCGCAGCCCTGACACAATGCCGGCGGTCGTGGCACAACGAGTTCGCTTGGCGGGAACACCTCTTCGTCTTTCAGTCCGAGGGCAGATATTATATTGTCTGGCGTAAGTTCTCCGGTGCGTGGCACCTCGCCCGAGAGTCTGCCCTTTATCGTTATGTTCTGCTCCAGCACTCCGCGCAGCATCTCTTCCACCACGGGCTGTCCGTCTTCGAGCACGAGCAGGGCGTCGCACTCCGCAGCGAGCTGCCTTATCATCTTTACGGGCAGCGGATATTGCGACACTTTGAGCACCGGATAGGGGCATCCGCCCTTGAAGTGCTCCATCAGATAGTTGTAGGCTATTCCGCATGCTATGATGCCGAGCGACTTGTCCGTGCCGTCTATATATCTGTTGTATTTTGAGTTTTCGGCTTCTTCCGTGAAATTCTTCTGCATCCCCGTAAGGCGAACGTTGCGCTTGCGTGCCACAGCCGGCAACAAGACCCAGTCTTTGGGGTTCGACGGATACGACATGGGGTTCTGCGCCTTTATCTCTCCCGTTTGAACCACGGCGCGCGAGTGTGCCATTCTCGTTACCATCCTCAACACCACCGGCACTTTATACCGCTCCGACAAGTCGAAGGCGTCTTTCATCATGCCATACACTTCCTGTTGTGACGAGGGTTCGAACACGGGCACCATGGCAAACTTGCCATAGAACCTTGAGTCTTGCTCGTTCTGCGAGGAGTGCATCGATGGGTCGTCGGCAGCCACCACCACGAGTCCGCCGTTTGTTCCCGTCATGGCAGAATTCACAAAGGCGTCGGCACACACGTTCATTCCCACATGCTTCATGCATACCATGGCACGCTTTCCCATGTACGACATTCCGAGTGCCGCCTCCATTGCCGTCTTTTCGTTAGCCGACCACCGGCAGTGGATTCTCCGCTCGGCAGCCAACGGGTTGCCTTGTATATACTCTGTGATTTCGGTGGATGGAGTTCCGGGGTAAGCATAAACACCCGAAAGTCCGGCATGTATGGCTCCCAGGGCTATAGCCTCGTCGCCAAGTAGCAATAGTTTTTCATCCATATAGGTAAAGGTTTTAATTATGGTGCAAATATATATTTTTACTTGATGCAAAACAAATAAAAACTTATTTTTTATGCAAAAGCATATTGTTTTTTATTTTCACTTCATTTGTACAAGATACGTTGGATTCCAAAATAAAGTATTAATTTTGTAGGAAAACAAAAAGCAAACAAAACATTGCTTTGGTTCTGAAGGAAAGAATGTAATGAAAAGAATCACATAAGAATCTTAAATCAGAAACTTGAATATGTAATATAAAAGGTTAAATGTTTCAGTCAGTCTTGCATGGTTACGAGAAAAATGATTAGATTTGCAAAAGAAACAGTAAAGCATGCTTATGATACTATATTTGAAGAAATCGGGGAAAAGTCTGTTAGACAGTAAAAAGATATGATTTGACATAACTACTTTTATGAGAAAAATTGGTTTGTTTTTTAGTCTTGTGCTGTGCCTGTTCTGTACAACATTGGCAGCCCAGCGACGGGGAATAGTAATCTCCGCCGACACGAAGCTGCCACTGCGCGATGTGGCTATAAGATGGGACAATGGGGAAGTGGTTAAGTCGGCATGGGACGGCACCTTTCTGATACCGCAGAATTTCAAGAGAGTGAACTTTTCTCATCCCAAATGTGAGATGCGTTTTTTGAAACACGACGAACTGACGGACACCATTTATATGTTGCCGGCATCAAGAATGCTTGCCGAGGTGGTAGTCTACGGCAACCGCAAGCGTCGTCCGGACTATGTAGGAATAACGTCTACCGACCGCCAGCTTGTTGCTGCCCAAACGGCAGGAGGGGCAAATCTGCTCGGTGTGCTCAAACTATTAGCGCAGCCTGTAATAAACAAGATTCATCGCAACAAGGAACTGAAAAAGGCAAGAAAGAAACAGGTGCTCGACAATTACTGATTCCTTCTTGCCCATTGATAATAGAAAGTTATATATTCCTTGACTCGGCAATCTTAGTCAGTTCTTCATTCTGGATATCAATATTGTTGGCAAGGAAAACAACATTGTCGAAAGTCAGCGGAATGTCTTTCTCTTGATGCAGCATACTTAATACGAAGACCACGCGGTCAACCTCAAGCAGCCTTTCAGCCACATCGTGGTGGCTCTGCAGAAAATCACTCACTTCAGGCGAGAAATCATTGTCGGCAAAGCGTATGCGCATCTTGTTGCGGAGCATGGCACGGAAGTTGCCCTGTCGGAAGTTGCGCTGCGACATCTCATGGAAGAGAGACTTCATGCCCCATTCCACGGTTTCGAGAGTGGCAATCATACCGTTCAGCGTTCGGCTGCTCTGTTCGCAACCCACCCAATCCTGCTTGCATTTATATCGCATATCGTGTTCCACCTCATGCCATCCCTCAGAGAATATCGTTCGCACCTGAATCTCATAAGTATTGTCGACATACTGCGCCAGATCTTCGGGCAGCCCCTTGCGGAAATCCTCTACAAACCTTTCCGGAATGTTTTTCGTGAGATTAAGACGCTGCGGACAGAACGTGGAAATATCCGGTTCGTCGACAGAGCTCTTCACTATGTCGTTGCTGCCGAGGAATATCGACAGAGCCTCCACGTCGTCGGGGAAATAAAGAACGATACGCATACCGAGCATGTCTTGAATCTTAGCCTTGCCCTCAAGGTATTTCTTGTCCTTAAACATAATCTTGTGGCGGAGGGACTCTTCAGCTTTAACCCTTGAGAAAATTCGGAACATCATTCCACTGCGTCTTATCTTCGAGGATATTTCCTCTTCTATACATTTTATTATATCATCAAGTGTCATAGAGTATTATAAATTTTTTTTCATCGTGAGAATATTCTCGTTTCCGTTGCGCTTATATTCAATCTTGTCCATAAGCTGTTTTACGAGGAAGATACCGAGACCACCGATTTTGCGTTCCTCAACACCGAGTGTGGTGTCGGCTTCCGGCATGGAGAGAGGATTGAATTCAACGCCGTGGTCGGAGAGTGTGAAAGTTATCGTTTTCTCGTTTCTGTCAACTTCAGCTGTCAGCTTAACCTCTCCCTCCTTACCTTCGGGATAAGCATACATGATAGAATTCACCACTGCCTCTTCGATAGCGAGGTTCACGGCATTTGTCGTTGTTTCATCCAGTTTTGCACAGTTCCCGATGTCGTTGATAAACGCAGGCAGTTTGGCAGATTCTTCAATCTTGTTCTTCATCACGAGAGAGAAAGTTTCCTTGTCTTCGTCGTTGGCAGCAGTATTGTTGTCGTTGATATAGAAGCAGAACATCGTAAGGTCGTCGCTCTGTTCGGCATTGCCCACAAACTTTTTCAGTTCATCATTAATAGTGTCGATAGTCTCCTTGGCTTGCATCCCCCTGCATCGGGTCAGCAAGTCCTTCAGCTGTTCCTCGCCAAACATCATTTTCTGTTCGTTCTCAGCCTCGGTCAGTCCGTCGGTATACAAGAACAGTCCGCTATGGTCGCCGATTATAGTTTTCTGTTCCGTGAAGCAGAAGTTCTCCATCACTCCAAGAGGCAGATTGCGGTCAACGTCAAGGAATTCAACACCTTTATCCTTTTTTACAATCAGAGGCGGATTGTGTCCGGCATTACAGAACGTCAGTTCCCCAGAGTTCATGTCGAGGATACCGGTAAACATAGTAACGAACATATTCGTGTCGTTGTCTTTGGCGATAGCGTTGTTAAGACCGCTTACGATGACCAAAGGCGACTGTACGTTGGCAGATATGATTCTGAACAGAGTTCTTGTGATAGCCATGACGAGAGATGCCGGAATACCCTTTCCCGACACGTCGGCAATGACAAAATACAGTTTGCCGTCGCTCAAGAAGAAGTCGTAGAAATCTCCTCCCACCTCCTTTGCCGGGTCGAGGAAAGCATAGAGGTCAAGCTTCTCGCAATCCGGGAACGGCGAGAAAATCTTAGGTACCAAACTCATCTGAATGCTATGGGCGATAGACAGTTCGCTCTCGATGCGCTCCTTAGCAATAGTCGTAATCTTCAGTTCCTCGATATGCTCCTTCAGCGACCGCTGCATATTGGCAAAGGCATCGTGCAGCTGCTTCAAGTCATCCTTCGTTTCAACCTCAGGCAGTTCAGCCGAGAAATTCCCCCTTGCAATCTGGTAAGCCGCTTCAGTAAGTTTCCGAATCGGTCGGGCTGTGTATTTCACGAGTTGCCGTATGCAGATGCTCAGCATGACAAGTCCGACGACGAGTATTACAAATATATATAAAGTGGTAGACCCCAGGTCAGCCATTATGTCGCTGTATCTGTTCACGCTGCATATCGACCATCCTGTGCGCTTCAGCGTAGAGAAGCAGAGAAGCACGTCTTGGCCTTCGATTTTCGTGCGCATAGCTCCGCTTTTGCCGGTAATCATTTTGTTGCCGATGTCGGTCAGTTCCGGACAATCGATGAGCTTAGCCCTCACTTTATAGTTAGTGGCAAGAACCATGTCTTTATTGATGTGCGACACGTATTTTCCCGTCTTGTTGCTCAGGACAAAAGAGTAGCTGTTGGGATATGTGCGCAGGGCTTCAAGGTTTTTAGTAAGGTCGTCGAGCGTTACGTCGGCAAAGATAACGGCATAAACCCTGTTGTTTCTGTCAGTACAGCTATACACGTATGACACCATGAAGTCGCTCTTGTTGTCGTTGTCAACATACGGCTCCGTCCAGAACCCCTGTTCGCCCTGCATCGCCCTTTTATACCAGTTGCGTTCCGTATAGTCGCCAATCCCGTTTCCATAATGCTTGAACCACAGATCGTTGTCCGACCTTTTATATATATATTCAATAAACAGTCTGTCTTTGCTCGGGAAGAAGTCCGGTCGGAAGGCGATACCCACCCCTTTAAGCAGTTTGTTGCTCTTGATGACATTCTTTGCAATGTTCATCATAGAATCCGGCATCGCCGTCATGTCGTCCACTTCGCCGGCAGCAATCTTAATAGCCATCTCCACGTCCGACAGTTCTGAGTCAATCTTCTGTATCGTGTTCTGTTGTTTCTCCGACATATACAGCATAGCCTGTTGCTGTTCCTTTTCCTTGGCATACGAGAGGAATACAGCGGCAATACATCCAAAGATGACGAACACAAGAGTGAGGATGTAGAATGTCAGTCGTGCTGAAAATGATTGAAAAACTTTTCTCACGGGCGGATATCAAATAGTTTTATGAAGCCAGTTATAGTAAACACGTTCCTGATGTCGTCATTAATATTCTCGATGACGAGGTTTCCGCCTTTTGCCTGCACTTCCTTGCGGAGCGAAAGAAAAAGACGCAGTCCGCTGCTGCTGATATATTCCAGTTTCGTGCAGTCGAGAACAACCTCCTTGTCGGCATTCTCTTTAAGCGGCAGGAAGTCTTTCTCGCATTTTGCAGCATTTATAGTGTCGAGGCGTCCGATAATAGATGCACGGACAATGTTTCCTTCAATTTTTATTTCTGTATTCATAATCGTTTGATATTAAATTAAAAATGATATAATTTGAATTATTTTGCTTCTCTTTCTTCCCCTATGAGTTTTTTTATTAGCTTGCAAATATAATAACTTTAAGTGTGGCATGCAATAAACAATAAAGAAAAAAGTTGGATAATATTCGATTTGTCATTATTTATGACTACTTTTGTGGCTGTAAAACAATGAAAAAAAAATATGTTATTAGATTTTTTCCTTACCTGCAACAAAATAGGAGCATTCACCCTTGGTGGTGGCTATGCCATGATTCCTATCATGGAGCGTGAGTTTGTCGACAAAAACGGATGGATGGACAAGCAAGAGTTTATGGACATTATGGTCGTGGCACAGACCACACCGGGAATATTTGCCATCGACATGGCAAGTCATATAGGTTATAAACTGCGTGGAGTATGGGGCGGAATAGTGGGAGCCGTAGGCATCGCCTTGCCGTCGATTATCGCAATCCTTGTGATTGCCATGTTCTTTCAGACATTCAAGGATAATGAATATGTAGGCAAGTTCTTCCGTGGCGTGCGTCCAGCCGTGGTTGCCCTCATCGCATCGCCGTGTTTCTCTATGGCAAAGACGGCAAAGCTCAGCATCCGCAACATCTGGATTCCCATTGTATGCTGTCTGCTCATTTCCCTCTTCGGAGTTTCCCCGATATGGGTGATAATTGCTGCCGGAGTTGGAGGATGGCTGTGGGGAAAAATGAATTGAGAGTTTTGAATGTAGAATGTAGAGTTGTCGGCTATGCCGATTAAGAATTAATGAATTAAAAATGAAGAATTCTAAACTCTAAACTCAAAAAACTCTACATTCTAAACTCAAAACTCAAAAAAACTCTATATTCAAAAACTCTAAATCGAGCAAAGCGAGAATAACTCTACATTCTAAACTCTAAACTCAAAACTATGATATTCTTAAAGATATTCCTTATTTTCACGAAGATAGGTACATTCAATTTCGGTGGCGGCTATGCCATGCTGTCGCTTATCCACAACGAAGTGGTGGTAAAGAACCAGTGGATGACAAATGCCGAGTTTACAGACATCGTGGCAATCAGTCAGTCCACGCCAGGACCAATCGGTATAAATGCCGCAACCTACGCCGGCTATACCTCCGTGCTCCATGCCGGCTATCCCCAGTGGGCAGCCGTATTGGGGTCGGTCCTTGCCTCGCTGTCGATAATCTGGTTGCCGTTTATCATTATGATACTCATCAGCCGTTATCTTCTCACACATAAAGACTCAAAGATTGTGAAAGACGTGTTTAGCGGTTTGCGTCCAGCTATCGTGGGACTGATTGCCGCAGCCGCCGTACTGCTCATGTCGAAAGACAACTTCGGTTCGCTCAGCGAAGACCCCGTATATTTCTGGATCAGCATCGCCATCTTTGCCTTCTCGTTTGTTATGACCCGCTACAAAAAGGCAAATCCGATATTGATAATGCTTCTCTGCGGAGTGGCGGGACTGATAATATATTAATTCGGGAAATGGTAAAAGAACAGATAATAGAATTTTGAATACAGTAAATTAAAATGAAAAAATTTTTAATCCTACTGCTCTTGGCATTGTCGCTATGCCAGACGAGCGTAAAGGCACAGGTAAATGCGCAGGTGCTGTATGATTTCGGCAGCGACCGAAAGTTTGTCACCCTCACTCTCGAGATGTTCAAGCAAGATAAGTGGGGTAGTACATACTTCTTCGTGGACCACGACTTCAACTACGACAAGATGGTTGTGGGAAGCAAGAATATTGCACAGGGCGGAACCTATACCGAGATTTCGCGTGCCCTGAACTTCTGGCGGAATTCAGAGATGAAAAACTGGAGTCTGCATGCCGAATATAACGGCGGAATAACGAAGAATTATCCTATCAACAACGCATGGCTCTTTGGTGTGGAATACCTTATACACGACAAGTCGTATAAGAATACTCTCACTCTCGAGGCTCTCTATAAAACGATTCGCAAGACTGACCAGAACCTGCCGATACAACTTACTGCCGTATGGACCTGCAACGACATCTTCGGGGTAAAGGGACTGAAGTTTGACGGATTTGCCGACTTCTGGTGGGAGACTCACAACGTGGACTACAGGGAGGATGGCTCCTCGGATACAAAGCATACCGTGTTTACTACCGAACCGCAGCTGTGGTATAACGTGGGACAGCATTTCGGTTGCCCAAACCTTAGTCTTGGCGGCGAGGTGGAACTGAGCAACAACTTCGGCTCTACAGGAGGATTCAAATGCCGACCATGCCTGGGAATGAAATGGGAGTTCTAAAAATGGAAAAATTGAAAGATTGAAAAATGGAAAAATGAAAAAATGAAAAAAAACAAAAATATTATGCTGGAAAAACTTTTTGGCTTCGATCCGTCGAAGCATAGCGTGAAAACAGAGGTGATGGCAGGTATTACCACCTTCCTCACTATGGCATATATCCTTGCCATAAACCCTAACATCTTCTCTAACCTCGCATCGAAAGGTATGGACACCAATGCCGTGTTTACATCTACTGCTCTTGCGGCAATTGTGGGAACACTCGCAATGGCGATATATGCCAAGAAACCTTTCGGACTGGCACCGGGAATGGGACTCAACGCATTCTTCGTATTTACCGTGTGCCTAACGATGGGATATTCTTGGCAGTTTGCACTGACGGCAATTCTGATAGAGGGACTGATTTTCGTTGTCCTCACCCTGACCAAAGTGCGAACGCTTATCGTAGATGCCATACCGGCGTCTATTAAAAGGGCTATTAGCTGCGGTATCGGTGTGTATATCGCCTTTATCGGACTGAAGAATGCTGATATCATCGTGGACAATTCTGCCACTTTGGTTTCCGTAGGGCATCTTACTCAGGGGGCTCCCCTGCTCGGAGTGATAGGAATAGTCTTGACATCGGTATTGCTCATACGCCGTGTGCCGGGAGCGTTGCTCATCGGAATCCTCGGCACAGCCCTGATCGGCATCCCGATGGGCATAACGACATTCAACGGCGTTGTTGACACGCCACCGTCGATAGAACCGATATTCTGCAAGTTTGAATTCCACAACATCTTCACCATCGACATGGCAATCGTCGTGTTCACCTTCCTCTTCATCGACATGTTCGACACCATGGGAACCCTCGTCGGCGTATGTACCAAGGCAGGCATGATGCGCCCCGACGGCAGAATCCCCGGACTTAACAAGGCTTTCATGGCAGACGCCATAGCAACGATGGCTGGAGCCTGTCTCGGAGCGAGCACAACAACGACTTACGTGGAGAGCGCATCGGGAGTGGCACAGGGCGGCCGCACCGGTTTGACGGCATTCTCTACAGCCGTATGCTTTATCGTGGCGCTCTTCTTCGCTCCCGTCTTCCTTTCCATTCCGGCTGCCGCAACGACTCCCGTGTTGCTTATCGTAGGACTCTTCATGATGTCGCCGATTAAGGATATCAACCTCAACGACTATGCCGAGTCTATTCCTGCATTCATCACCATCGTCATGATGCCGTTAACCTACAGTATCTCCGACGGAATCCTGACGGGCATCATCTCGTATGTCGTGATAAACATGTTGTGTCAGAAGTGGGATAAACTCAATCCTACGCTCTATGTACTTTCCGTACTCTTCGTGTTGAAATACATCTTTATTTAAAATGGAAAAATTGAAAGATGGAAAGATGGAAAGATTGAAAGATTGAAAAATTGAAAGATTGAAGAAATCACTCCAAATACCGGAAAGCTTCAAAAAACGAGAAATCCTTCACCACGGCTCTTTCTATCTGAAAATGAAAGAGTTATGGTGAAGGATTTTTATGTTTATCGCCCGAACCAAGTAAAAATGCCAAAGGCAAACCCGAGGAAC
>DAIOXG010000081.1:0-9450 GCA_036758085.1 Prevotella sp.
ATTACCGCCTTCCCGGCGGAACGATATATATAAACCGCACGGCAAACCTGCTGAACATGTATCTTGGCGCACTATACGGAAGCGACAAATATGTGGAGGGATGCCTGGACAGTCATATATTCCTCAACGACAAACTTATCGACCGCAAACGGATGAACAAGGTAGAGATACTTTCGCTCGCCAAGTCGTTCGTCCGCCAGAGTCAGGGCATAAGCAATGTCTATACCGGCGATGACCTCATGTCGTCATCGTCCGACAAACTCGAAAAGCTCCGCAACGGATATTACAACAACCGCTGCGGTGACATCATCATCGAGGCTGCCCCCGGTTGGAACATCGAAAATGAAGAGACGCAACAGTATTATTACCATAGTTGCGCCTACATGGAATCTCCAGTAATATTTTTAGGACAAAACATAAAACAGGGAAAGGTTACGGCACCCGTATCAATTGAAACGGTGCCTGCAACTATCGCTAAAGCAATCCAAATCAGAGCTCCCAATGCGTGCAGAGTAGCTCCGCTTTTCTAATCAGAACATTTTCTTTGAAGAAACAGCGGCAGTCTTTTCATGCCGTTGTCTGCCATCCCCATCAAAAACTTGCTTTTTAGTAATTTTAAGTGGGATAATCGCTAAAATAGAGGCAGATAACGGCAAATAAAAAGGTTTATATGCCTTATTAAAGAATAAAATATGTAAATTTGCACGCAATTATCAACAATTGAAATAAAAAAAACAATATAAAATGGGATTTAACAACTTACTTAAATCGCTGTTTGGCGATAAGTCAACACGCGACATGAAGCACATCCAACCTATCGTAGAGAAGGTTAAGGCTGCTTACCCGGAAATCAAGGCACTCACCAACGATCAGTTAAGAGCCAAGACCAAGGAACTGCAACAGAAATTGCAGGACGCCGTAAAGGATGACAAGGAAAAAGTAAAGGAACTGAAGGCGAAAATCGAGGAAACTCCGATTGACGAGAGAGAGGGAATCTTCAGTCAGATTGACAAACTCGAGAAAGGTATCCTCGACAAATATGAGGATGTACTCAACGAGATCCTTCCTGTAGCTTTCAGTATCATGAAGGATACAGCACGCCGCTTTGCCGAGAACGACGAGGTAGTGGTTACGGCAAACGATTTCGACCGCGAGCTTGCTGCAACAAAAGACTTCGTTCGCATCGAGGACGACAAGGCAATATACAGCAACCACTGGACTGCCGGCGGAAACGACATGAAGTGGGATATGGTACACTACGACGTACAGCTCTTCGGAGGTGTCGTTCTGCATCAGGGAAAGATTGCCGAGATGGCTACCGGTGAAGGTAAGACTCTCGTTGCTACCCTCCCGGTATTCCTCAACGCCCTGACAGGAAACGGCGTACACGTCGTAACAGTCAACGACTACCTGGCAAAGCGTGACTCCGAGTGGATGGGACCGCTCTATATGTTCAACGGACTCTCCGTAGACTGCATCGACAAACACCGTCCTAACTCTCCTGAAAGACGCAAGGCTTATCAGGCAGACATCACATTCGGTACAAACAACGAATTCGGTTTCGACTACCTGCGCGACAATATGGCTATCTCTCCAGACGACCTCGTACAGAGAGCACACAACTATGCCATTGTCGATGAGGTCGACTCCGTACTTATCGATGATGCACGTACACCTCTTATTATATCAGGACCGGTGCCAAACGGCGACGACCAGATGTTTGAGCAGTATCAGCCACTTGTTGAGAAGCTTGTCGGCGTACAGAGAAAACTTGCCACTCAGTATCTTGCTGACGCTAAGCAGAAGATTGCCGAGGGTAAGAAGAACAACGACCAGAAACTTATCGACGAAGGCTTCCTGAGCCTCTACCGTTCGCATAAGGCTCTGCCAAAGAACAAGCCGCTGATTAAATATCTGTCAGAAGACGGTATTAAGTCGGGCATGCTCAAGACTGAGGAGATATACATGGAGAACAACAACCGCCGTATGCCGGAGGCTGTAGAGCCATTGTATTTCGTAGTCGACGAGAAGCTCAATTCCGTTGACCTTACCGACAAGGGTACCGACTGGCTTGCAAACGAAGTGAAAGACAAGGATCTCTTCGTATTGCCGGATATTACATCACAGCTCTCTGCCCTCGAGAACGAGAAAGATCTCGACGACCAGCAGCGTCTTGACAAGAAGGATGAACTTCTCAACCACTACTCTGTACAGAGTGAGCGCGTACACACCTTGCAGCAGTTGCTCAAGGCATACACCATGTTTAATAAAGACGACGAGTATGTCGTAATGGACGGCGAGGTGAAGATCGTCGACGAGCAGACTGGTCGTATCATGGAGGGTCGCCAGTGGAGCGACGGACTGCATCAGGCTGTTGAGGCCAAGGAACACGTGAAGGTGAAAGAGGCTACACAGACCTTCGCCACCATCACTCTGCAGAACTACTTCCGTATGTACCACAAACTGTCTGGTATGACCGGTACGGCAAGCACAGAGGCTGGTGAGTTCTGGGATATCTACAAGCTTGACGTTGTGGAGATTCCTACTAACAGACCAATCCTCCGCAAGGACCTCGACGACCGTCTGTATAAGACAGCACGCGAGAAATACAATGCCGTTATCGAAGAAATTCAGGATATGATAAACCAGGGACGCCCGGTACTCGTGGGTACTACCTCGGTAGAGATTTCCGAACTCCTCTCCAAGATGCTTACCATGCGCCATATCCCTCACAATGTGTTGAATGCCAAACTGCACCAGCATGAGGCTGACATCGTGGCAAAGGCAGGATTGAGCAAGACGGTTACTATCGCCACCAACATGGCAGGTCGTGGTACCGATATCAAGCTCTCGCCAGAGGTGAAGGCAGCCGGCGGACTTGCCATTATCGGTACTGAGAGACACGAGAGCCGTCGTGTAGACCGTCAGCTGCGTGGTCGTGCCGGACGTCAGGGCGACCCGGGAAGCTCTGTATTCTATGTCAGTCTTGAGGATAAGCTGATGCGTCTGTTCGCAAGTGAGCGTATCGCAAGGGTAATGGACCGCCTCGGTATTGAAGACGGAGAGAGAATCGAAAGCTCTCTGATGTCGAAGAGTATCGAGCGTGCACAGAAGAAGGTTGAGGAAAACAACTTCGGTATCCGTAAGCGTTTGCTTGAATACGACGACGTGATGAACAAGCAGCGTACTGTAGTTTACGAGAAGCGCCGCCATGCCCTTATGGGTGAGCGCATCGGAATGGATATCACTAATATCATCTGGGACCGCGTTGTTAACATCATCGAGAAGAACGACTACGAGGGATGCAAGGATGAGTTCCTGAAGGTACTCGCCATGGAGTGTCCGTTTACTGACGCTGAGTTCCAGAACGAGAACCGCGAGAATCTTGAGGAGAAGGCATTCCAGATGACAATTGCCGACTTCAAGCGCAAGACTGACCGTATTCAGGCTGTTGCCTTCCCGGTTATCAAGCAGGTGTATGAGGAGCAGGGTGCTATCTACGAGCGCATCATGGTGCCGCTGACCGACGGCAAGCGTATGTACAACATCCCTTGCAATCTGAAGGAAGCTTATGAAACTGAGGGCAAGAGCGTTGTTAAGCAGTTTGAAAAGACTATCCTTCTGCATATCATCGACGACTGCTGGAAGGAGAACCTGAGAGCTCTCGACGAACTGAAGCACAGTGTTCAGAATGCTTCTTACGAGCAGAAAGACCCATTGGTAATCTTCAAGCTCGAGAGTGTGAAACTGTTCGACGATATGGTAGACCAGATGAACAACCGCATCGTCAGCATCCTCATGCGTGCACAGATTCCTGTAATGCAGCAGCAGGAAGTGCAGGAGGCTGCTCCTGAGGAGCATAGCCAGCGCTACAACGAGGAGAAGGTGGATCTCGACGATGAGGCTCAGAAAGCCGCTGCCGGTCAGGACACAAGAGAGAGTGCACAGGCTAATGAACCTATCGTAAAAGACAAGCTCCCTGGTCGCAACGATCCTTGTCCATGCGGAAGCGGAAAGAAATTTAAGAATTGCCACGGCAAAGGACTTGAATAAGAATAACCCAATTACGTTATAAAGACCAAAAGGTGTGTCTCTTAGGCGTCTGCCTGACAGACGCACCTTTTTTTCAAATACTCAGTCCACATCTTTAAATCTTTCAATTTTTCCATATTTCAATCTTTCAATTTTTCAATTTTAAAATATGCTTTCATTCAATAACCTCAAGAAGACTTTCGGAGAGAAAGTAGCAGTAGACATCAGTCAGTTGCAGATAGCCAAGGGAACGATACTCGGACTCGTAGGCAACAACGGCGCCGGAAAGACCACCCTATTCCGTCTTGCCCTCGACTTGCTGAAGGCAGACACGGGAGAAGTCATCATGACCTTCGACGACGGCAACGGAACGTCGTTCTCCACCGATGTGCGTGTAGACGAGGAATGGAAGAAATATACGGGAGCCTATATCGACAGCAGTTTCCTCATCGACTTCCTTACGCCCGAGGAATATTTCGAGTTCATCGCCAAAGTCTGCGGCATCGGCAAAGAAGAACTCAGCAAGCGCCTCGATGCTTTTGCCAGCTTCATGAACGGAGAGATTCTCGGTCAGAAGAAGCTCATAAGAAGCATGTCGGCAGGCAACAAGCAGAAGATTGGTATAATATCGGCATTGCTGAACAATCCGAAGCTCGTGATACTCGACGAACCGTTTAATTTCCTCGATCCCTCGAGCCAGAACCTGTTAAAGAGAAATCTCGTGGAATACAACAAAAACACTGGTGCCGCGATACTTATCAGCAGCCATAACCTGTCGCATACCATCGACATCAGTACGAGAGTTGTTGTTATGGAGCACGGCAAGATAGTGAAAGACCTCGACAACTCTGGAGAAAAGGCAAGAACTGAACTCGAGGAATACTTCAAATAGAATAGATTAGGGAATAAAGAGTATGGATTAGGGATTGTTTGAAACTATGGCTACAATATCATATGTACAATTTTGTCTTAGCCTGTAGGCATTAACTCTATGAATTAAGCAAGCTAATCCATATTCCCAATTTTTCTCCCCAAAGTTAAGTATATCTTTGCACATTATGGAATACTGTAATAATAAATGAGTATTTTTTGTTCCATCGGCATTTAATCAAGAAAAACTTTTTATCTTTGTAAAATGAATTAATCGTCTTGTCAGGAAGAATCGGTCTGAAAAGAAATAACGAATGATTCTAAAATAATAATTCGGTGAGAAAAAAGAAGATTCGATAATGACAAGAAACAAAGAAAAGGATATAAAAAGAAATGAAGTTATCTGAATTAAAGACAGGACAAAAAGGCGTTATCGTGAAAGTCTTGGGACACGGAGGCTTTCGCAAACGCATCGTAGAGATGGGATTCATCAAAGGGCAGGAAGTAACCGTATTGCTCAATGCCCCACTCCACGATCCTGTAAAATACAAGATTATGGGCTATGAGGTGTCGCTCCGCCACAACGAAGCCTCCATGATAGAGATAATGTCGGAAGAAGAAGCCAAGAATGCGGATAAAGACACCGACCCTTCACAGCAGAAATCCATATACACAAGCGACGAGGACGAGGACGAGAAGCTGAGACTTACGGACAACGACCTGCATGATGCCGCTCTAAAAGAGAGAAGGAGAATAAACGTTGCCCTCGTGGGAAACCCTAACTGCGGAAAGACATCGCTCTTCAATTTCATTTCCGGAGCACACGAGAGAGTTGGCAACTACTCCGGCGTAACCGTAGATGCAAAGGAAGGACACGCCACGTTTGAGGGATACGACTTCAACGTAATCGACCTCCCCGGCACCTACTCCCTGTCGTGCTACAGTCCGGAGGAGCTGTACGTAAGGCGCGAGATTATCGACAAGACTCCAGATATCATAATCAACGTCATCGACTCGAGCAACATAGAGCGAAACCTCTATCTCACCACACAGCTCGTCGACATGAACCAGCGTATCGTATGCGCCCTGAACATGTTTGACGAATTTGAGGAACATGGCGACAAGCTCGACTACAAAGCCCTCGGTCGACTCTTCGGAGTCCCCATGGTGCCTACGGTGTTCCGCTCCGGAAAGGGAGTAGACGAACTCTTCCGCACCATCATCAATATATACGAAGGCGAAGACCACACCTACCGCCATATCCATATCAACCACGGCAAGGACATCGAGGAAGGCATCGACAGAGTGAAGCTGCTCCTGCAAGCCGACGAACAGATCAGATATAAATATTCCACACGCTATCTCGCCATAAAGCTCCTTGAAATGGATACCCATGCCGAGAACTTCGTAAAGACACTGCCCAACGGCAACGAGGTCATCTCTCTGAGAGACAAAGAGGCGGTGAGGATAAAGGAAGAGGTGAAGGAAGACAGCGAAACGGCTATCATGAACGCCAAATACGGATTTATCAACGGCGCATTGAAAGAGGCTGGATTCACCGTGGGCAACAAGACCGACACTTATCAGACGACACACGTCATCGACGGTCTGCTGACCAACAAATACCTTGGATTCCCGCTCTTCTTCCTGCTGCTCTATATCATGTTCCAGACCACATTCTCCATCGGACAATATCCTATGGACTGGATAGAGAGCGGCATTGCAATGCTCAGCGAATGGGTTAGCGGAAATATGGCTGAAGGACCGCTAAAGGCTATGGTGTCCGACGGAATCATCGGCGGCGTAGGCTCCGTAATAGTCTTCCTCCCGCAGATTCTCATCCTCTATGCCTTCATCTCCTTCATGGAAGACAGCGGATATATGGCGCGTGCAGCATTCATCATGGATAAGCTGATGCACAAGATGGGACTACACGGCAAATCGTTCATTCCGCTCATCATGGGCTTCGGATGCAACGTGCCGGCAGTGATGGCAACAAGAACGATAGAGAGCCGCCGCAGCCGTCTTATCACCATGCTCATCCTCCCGTTCATGAGCTGCTCAGCCCGTCTGCCAATCTATGTGATGATAACGAGCACCTTCTTTGCCCTCAAATATCGCAGCTTCATTATGATATCCCTCTATGCCATAGGCATCGTAGTGGCTGTGGTGATGAGCCGCGTGTTCAGCAAATGGCTGGTAAAGAGCGAGGATGTGCCGTTTGTTATGGAACTGCCGCCTTACCGCTTCCCTACCGCCAAAGCCATCGCCCGTCATACATGGGAGAAAGGCAAGCAGTATCTGAAGAAGATGGGAGGCATAATCCTCGTGGCGAGCATCATTGTCTGGGCTCTCGGATATTTCCCCCACAACGACCAGCTGACGGCTCAGCAGCAACAGGAGCAGAGCTATATCGGAAGAATAGGAAAGACAATAGAACCGGTGTTCCGTCCGCAGGGCTTCGACTGGAAACTCTCCGTGGGTCTTATCTCCGGTGTCGGTGCCAAGGAGATTGTTGCCTCCACGATGGGAGTGCTCTATGCCAACGACGACAGCGTTGCCGAGTCTGACACTTCTGATGCACAGAAATACCACAGTCTGTACGAGAAGATGTCGGCAGACGGCATTACGCCGCTCATCGCCTTCTGCTATCTGCTCTTCGTATTGCTCTACTTCCCGTGTCTTGCCACGATAGTGGCGATAAAGAACGAGTCGGGCAGCTGGAAATGGGCTCTCTTCACGGCATTCTACACTACCTTCACGGCATGGATAGTATCTGCCGCCGTCTACCAGATTGCACAGCTCTTCTGACGATTATACATACAATGAATAATATCGGATAAAATCAAGATGACGCATGGTACAAAAAACAGTATCATGCGTCATTTCATAAATTGTATATCGTTTTTAGTAACATAAATCTTAAGAATTATGATTAACAGATTCATTTTGAATGAGGTATCCTACTTCGGACCGGGAGCAAGGAAAGAACTGCCAACAGTGGTAAAAGGACGCGGCTTCAAGAAAGCCCTCGTGGTAACCGACAAGGGACTAATGAAGTTTGGCGTGGCAAAGATGGTGCTCGACGTGCTCGACGAGGCTGCCATTCCATACGAGATCTACGATGAGGTGAAGCCTAACCCAACGGTAACAAACGTTACTAATGGCGTGAAGGCATGCAAGGACGCCGGTGCCGACTTCATTATAGCTATCGGCGGAGGTTCGTCGATGGACACCGCAAAGGGTATCGGCATTATATGCACAAACCCGGAGTTTGCCGATGTCGTTTCGCTCGAGGGCGTTGCCGACACAAAGAACAAGTGTCTGCCGATTATCGCCCTGCCTACCACTGCAGGAACGGCTGCCGAAACAACAATCAACTATGTTATCATCGACGAGAAGAGACAGCAGAAGATGGTTTGCGTTGACCCTAACGACATTCCTGCCGTTGCCATCATCGATGCCGAACTGATGTATTCGCTGCCTAAGGGACTCACCGCCGCTACGGGTATGGACGCCATGACGCATGCCATCGAAGGACTCATCACTAAGGCGGCATGGGAAATGAGCGACATGTTTGAGATTAAGGCTATCGAGATGATTCACAAATATCTGCCTATCGCCGTAAACGACCCGAAGAACCCTGAGGGACGCAACGGAATGGCTGTGGCTCAGTATATCGCCGGAATGGCATTCTCTAACGTCGGACTGGGCGTTGACCATGGCATGGCTCATCCTATGAGTGCCCTTCATGATGTGCCCCACGGAGTGGCTTGCGCTATCCTGCTGCCTACCGTAATGCGCTTCAACATGCCTGTAAGCATTCCGAAATATGTGGAGATTGCCAAGGCCGTAGGTGTCTACAAGAATGGTATGACCGACGAGGAGGCTGCCGAGGCTGCATGCAGCGAGATTGAGAATCTCTCTAAGCTTGTAGGCATTCCTCAGCATCTCTCTGAACTTGGCATCACAGAGAAGGATATCCCTGCTCTTGCCGACCAGGCAATTACTGATGTCTGCACTCCTGGCAATCCGCGCCCTGTAACTAAGGAGGATATCCTGGAACTCTACAAGAAGATTCTGTAGTTTAGGACTTATAGGACAAATAGGACTTATAGGACCGATAATAATAGGACAAATAATAATAGGACAAATGGGAGCTATACCTCCTATTTGTCCTATTTTGTCCTCTCCTTCCCTCCTTTCGTGAGGGTCAGGGCGTTTTTTCTACTCCGAAGGAGTAGCAGCCTTCTTGCTGCCAGTATCGAGCACGGTGCTTGCCTTTCTCACCACGGCATCGAGATTAAGGCTGGCATTGCTCAGCGTACCGGTAGCGCGGGCACGGAGCTTCACGCCCTTGATGTTGACAGGCACAGAGAACTCCTCTTCGGTAGGAGCACCCTGCTTGTTGCGGATACCTACGGAGAAGATGGCGAGGTCGTCGATCTTCACGTTCTTGCCGTTGAGTATCTGCTCCTTGATACACTTCACCATTGCCTTCATCACTCCGATACACATAGCCTCGGAGAATCCGGTGTTGTGAGCCTC
>DAIOXG010000082.1:0-9382 GCA_036758085.1 Prevotella sp.
TTTTTACCTTGCAGCCAATCAAATTAAGTCTACAGACAGTTTTACAACTTAAAATTTGCTCGGGTGAAATATTTTGAGTAATTTAGCACCCAAATTGGGCAAAAGTGCTTTAAAGCGCATGAAAATAGCCTTAAACGTGAAATTTAAGAAAATTAACAAACTAAATATTAATGGAAGATAGCAATACAATTGACCAAGACAGAATCCTCAAGATAAATATAGAAGAGGAGATGAAGTCTTCGTACATCGACTACTCCATGTCGGTAATCGTGGCGCGAGCCCTGCCTGATGTGAGAGACGGATTTAAACCGGTTCACCGCCGAATTCTATATGGAATGATGGGGATCGGAAACACCAGCGACAAGGCATATAAGAAATGTGCACGTGTCGTAGGTGAGGTGCTCGGAAAATACCACCCACACGGTGATAGCTCAGTTTATGGAGCCCTCGTAAGAATGGCACAGGACTGGAACATGCGCTACACCCTCGTTGACGGACAGGGTAACTTCGGAAGTGTTGACGGCGACTCTCCGGCAGCCATGCGTTATACAGAGTGTCGACTCTCGAAAATGGGAGAGCATATCATGGATGACTTGAACAAGGATACCGTAGATATGACGAACAACTTCGATGATTCACTCCTCGAACCAACTGTGATGCCGACAAAGATTCCAAACCTGCTCGTAAATGGAGGAAATGGAATTGCTGTAGGTATGGCAACAAATATTCCTACACATAACCTTGGAGAGGTGATTGACGGTTGCTGCGCATATATTGACAATCCGGAAATAGAT
The DNA here is from genome assembly GCA_036758085.1 of Prevotella sp. Taxonomy (GTDB): domain Bacteria; phylum Bacteroidota; class Bacteroidia; order Bacteroidales; family Bacteroidaceae; genus Prevotella. The sequence continues at coordinate 795 of DAIOXG010000082.1, forward strand.
ACCGACGGACTGATGCAATATATAAAGGCACCGGATTTCCCTACAGGAGCATATATATATGGAATACAAGGCGTAAAAGACGCTTATGAGACCGGTCGCGGACGTATCGTGATGCGTGCAAAGGCTGAGATAGAAAGCGGTGACTCTCACGACAAGATTGTGATAACAGAGATACCATATGGTGTAAACAAAGCACAGCTCATTTCGTATATTGCCGACCTCGTAAAGGAAGGAAAACTCGACGGCATTACCAATGCCAACGATGAGTCCGGACGACAGGGAATGCGTATCGTAATTGATGTGAAAAAGGATGCAAATGCAAATGTTATCTTGAATAAACTGTTTAAGATGACAGCTCTGCAAAGCTCATTCTCAGTGAATTGCATTGCTTTGGTTAAAGGACGTCCACGTCTGCTCACTCTGAAAGAATGTGTGAAGTATTTCGTAGAGCATCGTCATGACGTTACTATCCGACGCACTAAATATGACCTCAAGAAAGCTCAGGAGCGTGCACATATTCTCGAAGGACTAATCATCGCCTGCGACAATATCGATGAGGTGGTTCACATCATACGTGCATCCAAGACCCCATCAGACGCGCAGCGCAATTTGGAACAGAGATTCAACCTCGATGAACTTCAGTCGAAGGCTATCGTAGACATGCGACTCAGTCAGCTCACCGGATTGCGTCTGGAGCAGTTACATGCAGAATATGAGGAACTGGAGCGCCAGATTGCTTACTTGCAGCAGATTCTTGATGATCCGGAACTTTGCAAGAAGGTTATGAAGGACGAGCTTCAAGAGGTTAAGGAGAAATACGGCGATGAACGTCGTACGGAAATAAAATATTCAAGTGAGGAATTCAACCCAGAGGATTTCTATCCTAATGACCCGGTTGTCATCACTATCAGCCATCTTGGATACATCAAGCGCACACCGCTCAGCGAGTTCCGCGAGCAGGCACGAGGTGGAGTAGGCAGCAAGGGCGCACACAGTCGTGAGCAAGACTTTACCGAATATATTTATCCGGCAACAATGCATAATACGATGATGTTCTTCACGAAGAAGGGTCGTTGCTATTGGCTCAAGTGTTATGAAATTCCTGAAGGAAACAAGAGCAGCAAGGGTAGGGCAATACAGAACCTTCTCAATATCGAAAGTGATGATAGCGTAAATGCTTTCTTGCGTCTGAAAGGACTTGACGACAAAGAGTTTATCAACAGCCACTATGTTGTGTTCGCTACAAAGCAGGGCGTGATAAAGAAAACTCTGCTTGAGGCTTACAGCCGTCCGAGAGCTAATGGTGTCAATGCCATTAACATCAACGAAGGTGATGAGGTTGTAGGAGTAAGACTGACAAACGGTAACAATGAGCTCGTTCTTGCCAACAGAAACGGACGTGCCGTACGCTTTAACGAGAATACCGTAAGGGCAATGGGACGTAATTCAACCGGAGTACGCGGAATGAGACTTGACGGAGGAGACGACGAACTAATAGGAATGGTTGTCGTTAATGATCCGGAAAGCGAGACAATAATGGTTGTTAGTGAAAACGGCTACGGCAAGCGCAGTAATGTGGAAGACTACCGCGTAACTAACCGTGGAACCAAGGGAGTCAAGACCCTCGGTATAACAGAAAAGACCGGCAGACTCGTGGCTATAAAGGTTGTAAACGATGACAACGACCTGATGATTATCAACAAGAGCGGTATCGTTATCCGACTTGCCGTTAGAGAATGTCGAGTAATGGGACGTGCCACACAGGGCGTCAGACTAATCAATTTGACGAAGAAGAACGATGTCATTGCAAGTGTATGTAAAGTGATGAGTTCCGATCTCGAGGCTGTAGCCGAAGAGGAGAGCCGTGCAAACTTCGACAAGACGAGTGAGGAAATCCGTCGCGACAATACAAGTTCTGAAGATAATGGGGAAGATACTCCGTCAGACGGTGACAACCTCCCGACAGAAGAGTAAATAATCAAACAACTTTAAAATAAAACGGAAATGAAAAAAATCATGTTTTTTGCATTGGCAGCACTCAGCAGTGCTTCAATGTACGCCCAGGACATCAAGACGATTCTTGGCGCAAAAGACTACAACGAGGCTTTGACAATGATTCAGTCTGCCAAGTCTTCACTTACCGACGAGGACATGGCTAAAGCTTACAACAAGGTTGTAGACCTCGCTCTTAATGCATACAACTCAGAGTCGGCAAAAGAACTGGAAGACCAGGTAAAGCATTCGCAGACTGCCGACAAGAACGCTATGTATAAGGCAGCAGAGGCAGCACTCAGTGCAGCACTCGAGTGTGACAAGTATGACAACAAGCCAAATGCCAAGGGCAAGATCAAGCCAAAGTTCGGTTCAAAGAATGCAGCTCGTCTGCAGCCAGCCCGTGCAGCCCTTATCAATGCAGGACAGGCGCTCTATGACGCTAAGGACTACAAAGGCGCAGCGGCAGCATTCGGTTCGTATGTAGACTCAGGAAGCGCAAAATTCTTCCAGACAGGAACACCGGACCAGTATCTTACACAGATTGCATATTTTGCAGCTCTGTCGGCATTCTTCGGACAGGAGTATGATCTTGCTGACAGATACTCAGATGTAGCCATTACAGATACGGCATACGTAAAGGATGCCATGACTGTAAAGCTCAACGCTCTGCAGAATACTATGAAGAGCCACGAGGATACACTTGCCGTTACAAAAAAGGTAGAGAATATCTTTGCACAGTATCCTGACAATCAGGTTGTGTTCAGCACACTTACCACTCTTTATCTTGCACAGGGTCGCAAGGCTGAGTTTAATGCTCTTGTAGACAAGGCTTTGGCTCAGAATCCAAAGAATTTCGCTGCTGTTGCAATGAGAGGTCAGGCTTATATGAATGACCACAAATGGCAGGAAGCAATCGAGGACTTGAAGAAGGCTGCTGAAATTATGCCGGACAATGTTCCTGTTGTAGCATCTATAGGTAACTGCTATATGTTCTTGGCTCAGGAAAAGGCAGAGCAGATTTCTGCAAAGACAAAAGGTCGTATCCCTGCTGCAGCAGAAAAAGTTATTATCGGAGTTTACGATCAGGCTATCGATTATCTGAACAAGGCAAAGGATATGGACAAGAAGATGGAATACAAGGCAAACTGGGCTTATTCGCTCTATACTTGTCTGTATCGTACACTCGGTGCTGATGATCCTAAGACAAAGGACGCAGAGGCTCTGACAAAATAATTTATATTGCGATAGGGGTCGAGAGAGGCTACTTTTTTATGTAGCCTCTTTTGACCCGTTTTTTTATTTTTAGACAGGATGAAAAGATTGTTTGGTTTAATGGGAAAAAGACTTTTTGTCGTGATATTTGCTTTATTGCCGGTATGGATTTGTGCCTGTGCCCAAAAGAAAGAGATAGCACAAGCACAAACCTATCTAAAGAGCGGGACAAATCTTGACAAGGCAGAAGTATCGATGCGAACCTTGTTGAAGGATTCTGACAATAGGCAGAATATGAAAATCTGGCTTGTTCTGACTGAGGCTATAAAAAAACAGTATGAGCAGGGTAATGAAAAGCTATATCTTAAACAGGCGTATGACACGACAGCCCTTTTCCTTACAGGTCATAAAATGTTTCTTGCTTACGAGGCAATGGACAGTGTTGACGCTTTGCCAGACAAGAAGGGGAGGGTAAGACCGAAATTTAGAAAGAAAAATATGGACTTCCTTGTTCCTTTCCGCAAAAACCTGTATAGTGGCGGCCTTTTCTTTGTCGCAAAACAGAAATTTGCTGAAGCCTTCAGTATGTTTGATGCCTATATTGACTGTTCAAAGCAGCCGCTTTTTTCTCAAATGAAATTTTCGGCAACGGAGCCTATCGCTTTATCCGCCTCATATCTTGCAACTTACTGTGGTGTCAGATTGCATGATAACAGAATTGCAGAGAAGTATTCAGCAACCGCACTGTTATGTAAGGACGGCAGAGAAAATACCATGCGTTTTTTGGCTGATATCTATAATGAAGAGAAGCGTTCGGATGAATATCGTGAAATTCTCAAAAATGGTGTAGAAGAATATCCAAAGTCAGAATATTTCTTCACGAGGCTTGTAGACTACTACAATTCCTGTAATTTGCAGGATTCAGCATTGGCTGTAGCCGACAAGGCGATAGAGAAAGATTCAACGAATACACTTTTCTTGTATGCCAAAGGAAACACCTTGCTTAACATTGGGGAATATGAAAAGTGTATAGATATTTGCGACCGTATTCTTGCAATAAACGATTCTGTAGCTGACGCATATTATACAGCAGGTGTGGCTTATCTCAATCTTGCATTCGAAGCCCAGAAGATGGGTGGAAAGGGAAGTAAGTCGCGTGCAAAGGACGCATATTCAAAGGCTCTGCCATACATGGAACATTACCGTCAGTTGGCACCCGACCAGAAAGACCGTTGGGCATCAGTACTTTATAATATTTATCTGAATCTAAATATGGGAAAGAAATTTGAGGAAATCTCAAAACTACTTTAATCATATATTGACATATATAATATAAGTCCGGCAGTTATGTTAGCACATAAAGCCGGACTTAATTTTTAGTTACCGTGAACAGAACTTATTCATGGTGATAAGGTTCACCCTTTATAATTGTGCAGGCACGATAAATCTGTTCAACGAAAAGCAAACGGATCATTTGGTGGGAGAATGTCATTTTAGAAAGCGAAAGTTTACTGTCGGCACGGTCATATACTTTTGTAGCGAAACCATAAGGACCGCCGATGACAAAAGTAAGGTTTTGTGAAGCCTGCCGTCTTTTCTCTATCCATGCTGCAAACTCCATGCTTCGGTATTCTTTACCATGTTCATCGAGCAAAACAACGAAATCAGAAGACTGCAATTGCTTTAAAATGAGGTCGCCCTCCATTTCTTTCTGCACCTCAGGAGAGAGACTCTTTGTATTCTTCAGTTCCGGGATAACGATGATATCGAAAGGCATATAATGCCCTATACGCCCAACATAGTCGTTGATGCCCTGTATGATATTCTTGTCGTTAGTTTTTCCAACAACAATCAGTTTCGTCTTCATTCCTTATTCTCCTTATTTATCTCGTATTCAGCCCTACGTTTAGGATTCATGGGGAACCAACCTTTCCTAACGCGTTCCTTCTGTTCAAACAGTTCTCCAATAGACCATAGCAATGATGCCCCTACGATACCGAGGGCAGCAGATCCGATGATACTTTCTACAAACAGTGCTGCAGCGATGCATGCCAAGCCGAGAAGTAAGAATACCCACCATAGTCGGGTACCGGTATAGTATTCTGCCTTTATTACAATCGGGTGGAAAATTCCGATGATGAGAAATGCCATTACAGCAATGATTAATCCTGTAAAATACATCTTTTCTTTGAATTATTTAGCTTATTATAATATGCGGGTATCTCATAAATATACAGATATCTATCCGTTGAATTGTCGGAGTACAGAGAGCAGTTCGCTATTTTCCGTTTTGCTGCCGACGGTTATTCTCAGACAATTATGACAGAGTGTAACCTGATTTCTGTTCCTTACGATTATACCGTTTTGTTTTAAGAAATTGTAAACTAAGTTGGCATCAGTCATTTCTGCAAGAAAGAAATTTGCATCCGAAGGGTAAACTTTCTTGCAAGTCGGCAACAAGCTGAAAGCCTCCATTACCCTGTCTCTTTCCATAAGCAAGATACTAATCCATTTGTCCACGTCGTATTTATGGTCAAGCTGGCGACTGATTTCCGTTTGTGTTAGAGAGCTGATATTATAAGGGTATTTTACTTTATTGAAAATATCAATCACCTCCGGATGAGCGAAAGCCATACCCAGTCTAAGACCGGCACATCCCCACGCTTTGCTGAAAGTATTCAGAACGATAAGGTTTGGAAATTTATGCAACTCATGTCGCAATGGTGTCTGCTTGGAGAATTCGGAGTATGCTTCATCAACGACAACAAATCCGTCAAAGCCATTTATGATTTTCAACACCTCCTCACGTTCAAGTTCGTTTCCTGTAGGATTATTTGGAGAGCAAAGCCAAACAACCTTAGTTCTCCCGTCGCAAGCCCTAAGGATCTTGTCTGCCGAGAGACGGAAGTTCTCTTCGAGTTCTACGGCACGGTATTCCACATCATTAATCTCAGCACATACCCGATACATGCCGTAAGTAGGTTCAATAGCAACGACATTGTCGCGACCAGGTTCGGCGAAGCATCTGTAGACGAGGTCTATAGCCTCATCAGACCCGTTGCCGAGGAATATGCACTCAGGATAAACTCGTTTAATAGTTGATATCTTCTTCTTAATGTCCGTTTGTAACGGATCTGGATATCTATTAAAAGGTTCGTTGTATGGGTTCTCGTTGGCATCAAGAAACACCCGTGCATTCTTGCCGCTAAATTCAGTGCGGGCACAGCTATATGGTTTTAGCTTGAGAATATTTTTTCTTATAAGTAGGTTCAAGTCTTTCATCTTTTAATATTATTGTTCCTGGAAAGGGAGTAATTTAATCAGTTTCTTCTGAAGATAGCTTCAAACTTTCTATTCTATATGTCATAGCTCTTTTATGGGCAATAAGAGATTCGTTTTCAGCCATTGTCTCTACGGCTTTACCTATGTTTCGTATGCCCTCGCCGGATATTTCCTGAAATGTAATCTTACGACAGAAGCTGTCGAGGTTCACGCCGCTATAAGCCGTTGCATAGCCGTGAGTAGGCAGAGTATGGTTCGTTCCGCTGGCATAGTCGCCGGCACTTTCACATGCATAGTTGCCCAGGAAAACACTTCCGGCGTTAACAACCTTACATGCAAGTTCGCGGCAGCTTTTTGTTGCAATAATCAGGTGTTCAGGAGCATAGACATTAGAAAGACGTATAGCTTCATCCAAGTCATGAACGAGAACGATATTGCTGTTGACAAGTGATTTAGAAGCAAATTCCTTCCTCGGCAAGGAGGCGAGTTGGTTTTCAAGCTCAGTCGAAACATTCTTTATTATTTCTCTCGAAGTTGTAATGAGCAGAGTCTGTGAGTCAGTACCATGTTCAGCTTGCGAGAGAAGGTCTGCGGCGATAAATGTAGGATTTGCCGTTTCGTCAGCAATGACACAAACTTCCGACGGACCGGCAGGCATGTCGATGGCGACATCATGAAGACTTACTTCTTGTTTGGCTGCCATGACGTATTGGTTTCCAGGACCGAAAATCTTGTACACTTTAGGTACAGTTTCCGTTCCATATGCCATAGCTCCAATAGCTTGAACACCGCCAATCTTATATATATGTGTAATACCGGCAATGCTGGCAGCAGCTATGATGGCATTATTTACCTTGCCGTCTTTTCCAGGAGGCGTACACAAGACAATCTCTTTGCAACCGGCAATACGTGCGGGGGTGGCAAGCATCAAAACCGTAGAGAATAAAGGTGCAGTTCCGCCCGGGATGTATAGTCCTACCTTCTCTATAGCGACACTCTTTTGCCAACATTCAACACCGGGTTGTGTTTCAACATGTACAGATTGAAAGCGCTGTGCCTCATGAAATTTGTATATATTATCGTGGGCAAGACGGATAGCACTTAGTAACTCTGCGTCAACGCTTTTAATGGCATCAGATATTTCTTCATTACTGACACGTAAATTCTGAAGTTTGACATGATCAAACCGATGTTCGTATTCCCTAACAGCAGTATCACCATTAGACTTGATATCTTCAAGTACAGAATTTACGGTGCTATAAAGAGAAGTGAGGTCTATTTGCGGTCGCACGGCAATTTTATACCAGTCCTTTACCTCCGGGTATTCTATTATTTCCATTTTTTTGAGGTTTTAAAGAATCATTTTCTCAATAGGGGTAACAAGAATTCCTTGTGCTCCGAGAGCTTTCAATTTGCCGATTATATCCCAGAAACATTTCTCGTCAAGTACGGTATGCAGAGAACACCAGTCCTTGTCGGCAAGAGGAATAACGGTAGGACTCTTCAGACCCGGCAACACATTGATGATTTCATCCATGCTGGACTTAGGTACATTCATGCGCACATATTTCTTGTCAATGGCATTGCGTACAGCCTCAAAGCGGAACTGAAGCTGTTCAAGTATTGCTTTTTTCTCGTTGTCAAGATTCTTGTTCGCTATCAGTAACGCTTCGCTTTTCATGACGGATTCCACCTCAACAAGATTATTGCTGACTAAGGTAGAACCACTGCTTACGATATCAAAAATTGCATCGGCAAGATCAATTCCCGGGCTTATCTCCACACTGCCGGTAATGATGTGTATTTCAGCATTTTTTATATTATTCTCCGACAAGTATTTTTTCAGGATATTCGGGTAGGAAGTAGCTATCTTTTTCCCCTCAAACCAATGCAGACCGTCATAGTATTCGCCTTTGGGAATTGCAAGCGAAAGTCTGCATTTGCTGAAACCAAGTCGTTTGACTATTTCAGCTTCAGGACATCTTTCGCAATATTCGTTTTCGCCGACGATACCAATGTCAGCAACTCCTGTAGCCACACTCTGTGGAATGTCGTCGTCGCGGAGGTAGAGCACCTCTATTGGGAAGTTGCTTGACTGT
>DAIOXG010000083.1:0-9339 GCA_036758085.1 Prevotella sp.
TCTATGCCAGAGATGAAGGAATTTTGTTTTTTCAATTTCAATTTTATAATAAATTAGGTTCATCCGGAATATGAGTGATAATATTCCGAATAAACCTAAAAAATATTATTCTCTATGAATAATACAGGTTATATCTTTCCCTGTTCCCCCAGATAACTGTCTTTGAAACCGAGGAAATAGAGCACACCGTCGAGTCCGATGGTGTTGATACTCTGCTTGGCATTAGCCACCACACGCGGTTTAGCATGGAAGGCAATGCCCAAACCAGCCTCGCTGAGCATAGGCAAGTCGTTGGCACCGTCGCCCACGGCGATAGTCTGTGCCAGGTTCACCTTCTCCACCTGAGCGATGAGCTTGAGCAGCTCCGCCTTGCGGTGGCCGTCAACAATCTCGCCCACGAAGCGTCCTGTGAGCTTTCCGTCCTCGCCAATCTCCAGTTCGTTGGCATAAACATAGTCGATGCCGTATTTGCGCTGCAAGTGCTCGCCGAAGTAGGTGAATCCACCGCTGAGGATGGCAATCTTATATCCGCAGCGCTTCAATACAAACATCAGTCGGTCAACGCCCTCCGTGATAGGCAAATTCTGTGCGATATCCTCCATCACACTGGAGTCGAGCCCCTTGAGCAGCGCCACACGACGGGTGAAACTCTCCTTGAAGTCAATCTCTCCGCGCATTGCGCTCTCGGTGATAGCCCTCACCTGGTCGCCCACGCCGGCCCGCTCCGCCAGTTCGTCGATACACTCCGTCTGGATGAGCGTGGAATCCATATCAAAGCAGATGAGTCGGCGCATGCGGCGGTACATGTCGTCGCGCTGGAACGAGAAGTCGATTTCCATCTCCGACGAGATATGCATCAGTTCCTCCTGCATGGCAGCGCGGTTTTCGGGGTTGCCTCTGAGCGAGAACTGTATGCACGCCTTGCCTTTCGGCGACGGGTGCTTGATGCTCGTGCGACCGGTGAGTCGCAGGATGGAGTCGATGTTAAGTCCCTGTTTCGTGATAACCTCCGTAGCCGCTTCAATCTGCTTTGCAGACAGCGAGCGCCCCATGATGGTAAGGATATATCTGTTTTTTCCCTGTCGGTTCACCCAGTTCTCGTATTCCTCGTCGGTAACGGGCGAGAAGCCTATGTTCACTCCCAGTTCTGTGGCTTTGAACAGCAGTTCCTTCATCACCTGTCCCGACACGTCGCTGTTGATGCGGATAAGTATGCCGAGCGACAAGGTGGCATGGATGTCAGCCTGTCCGATGTCGAGAATCTTGGCATCCTTAGAGGCAAGGATTTTCATGAACGAAACGGTAAGTCCCGGGCGGTCCTGACCGGTGATGCGGATAAGGATCTGTTCTTCTTTAGCGTCGATAGTTTCCATAATGTTTTCTGAATTCTGATTTTCTGAATAGTTATAACTTTTGCTACATATAATAATATCGCTGCAAATTTACAACAAATTTTCTTTACCTTGTATACAAAGAGTAATGAAAATATACAAATCAGCATTATTGCTTGATTTATATCTGTATAATTCATAGGATAAATCCTATGATATGATTAGGGCTTAAATACACAAGCCGCAGACCAAAGAGTCTGCGGCTTGTGTGGTGAAAGGGTGGAGCTGGAGGGATTCGAACCCTCGTCCAAACAGGGAAACCATACGCTTTCTACATGCTTATTCCAGCCTTCGGTTTTCGAGCTGTGGCAAGACCTGGACCACCAACCGCAGCCTTATCCCCTAAAATTTCACCACGGCGACGGGGCACACCGTAACTATCTCCGAGTTAGCCGCACCGCTTTACCAAAGAGCTTCGGAAAAAGAGCCTTTGAGCGATGTCTCGTTCCATCACCTGGTGACGGAATAAAGCCAGTAACCTACTGTACTTCGGTTAGGCAGCGAGAGCGTAATTGTTTTCGCCAGATAAATTGTTGACCGTCGGGATTAAGGAGCCGGCAGACTGCGCTCCGCATGCTTACGTACCATTCCAACCCGCTGTCAAATCCAGTCAACCCCGAATCTTGATGCGCAAGTTTTTGTGAATACGCCTATTTGATTATAGTTTTGGGTTGCAAAGATATGAAATATTATAATGTAAAGGCTAAAAATGACGGTGATATTGTCTTGTTTTGATTATTTTTAGCTTTTCTTTTAAGAAAATTATATAAAATATGCTTGTTCTTAAAATAAAACACTAAATTTGCACGAAGAAAATAATGTGGAAAAGCATTGCGCTTAATCTTGTAAGAATGGAAACCTAGGAAATTTTCATGCGCACGACAAGGAAGCTCAATGGCAGACACTCGTATAGGATATTGCTATATCGTCATGAAAGTGGAGGTATGGTGCAGAATATGCGTGGGTTGCTATGTTGGTATCTGTGCACAAGGTTATCCTAGGACCTCCATCTTGATGCGGCATGGCAATCTCGCGCTTTTATTACCAAACACAAAAAAGAAAAATATGAACAGAAAAACTATTTTAGCAGCTTTGTTGGCGATGGCATCGGCAACTGTAGCTTACGGTCAGGAAATAATGTATGGCGGACTTGTGTTTAGTCAAGTTGACAATACCGTAAGTCTTGTGAAATCAAATGATGTGGCGGCTATCGTTATTCCCACAACAGTAAATATCGGTGGAAGGCAATGTGTTGTAAATGCCGTTGCCGGCGATGCCTTTTATTGTTCGTTTAATATCGTAGATGTTTATCTGCCGGATGGTGTGACACAAATTGGCGATGAGGCATTCGTGCAGTGTCGGGCACTCAGAAGTCTGCATTTGTCAACAAAAACACCACCGCGTTGCAGCGCTGGGGCATTCGGTGGATTGCAGGTTGCGAAGATTTCTCTATATGTGCCGTCGGATAGTGTGGCGGTTTATAAAGCAGACCCGTTGTGGGGGAAATTCAATGTTATTGCGGAAAAATAGTAATTGACCCGAATAAGTGAAAACTGTTTTGCTTATTATAATATGTGAAAGTTGTGTTTTCTTCGTAATATTCGTGGCTTTTTATAAAAAATATAGTACCTTTGCAAAGATTATGCAATAAAACGGCGTAATTGAGGTTTTTATATATAAAAAGTTAAGATTTTACAAAGTGAACGAACAAAATAGTGCTGAGGTTAACAGCCTCAATTGCCGACATGATGCGATGGGAAGTGTACAGAGAGCAGTAAAGAGACTCTTTGATATTGTATTTTCCATGCTCGGGATGCTTTTGGTATCTCCTGTGTGTTTGGTAATCGCAATAATGCTGAAACGACAAAAAAACGGTCCTGTGATATTCTCTCAAGAGCGCATAGGTTATAAGGGTAGACCTTTTGTTATTTACAAGTTTCGTACTATGAGCGAACCGGAGAAGGAGCCGCAACTCGTGGCAAAATGTACAGAAGGGCAGTCGACTAAGACTGAGCGTTTCTTGCGTGAGCATCATCTCGACGAACTGCCACAGTTGTGGAATGTGCTGAAGGGTGACATGTCGTTCGTTGGTCCGCGTCCGGAGCGTAAGTATTATATCGACAAGATTATGGAGCACGATTCGAACTATGTACTTATATATGAGATGAGGCCGGGACTCACATCCGAGGCTACACTATACAACGGATATACGGATACTATGGAAAAAATGCTTGTAAGACTGCGTATGGATACAGACTATCTGAAAAGGCGGTCGCTAATGCTTGATGCCTCAATCGTGGCAAAGACATTCTTCAGTATCGTGAGTGGAAAGAAATTCTGATAATAACAAAACTGAAAAATAATTTCAACATGAAAAGATATATCATTGCATTGTTGCTTTCTGTGCTTCTCCCGATGGGGATGATGGCACAGTCGTCAATGACCGACGACCAAGTTATGAAATTTGTCATTAAAGAGCATAATGCCGGAACATCACAGTCGCAGATCGTGACAAAGCTGATGCAGAATGGTGTTAATATAGAGCAGATACGCCGCGTAAGGAAAAAATATGAGCGTGCCACTAAAGAACAGGGGCTCGGACAGGTTTCTGGTTCTACGGGTAGTAAAAACGATACCCGTTTGAGAACTGGAAAGAACAAGAATACCGATGGTGACGAGTTTGAAGACAAGCGTTCGGAGTATGACTCGCAGTATAGACTGAAGGACGGAAGAAAGGAACTCAGCAAACGCTCGAATGTATACAACGAGACTAACGAGGACTGGGCTGATATGCGTGACGAGCTTGATGAGTTTGTGCCGGATACTGCCGCTCTGCTCAACAAGCTGATGATGGAGAAGACTAAGAAGAAAGTCTTCGGACGCAATATCTTCAACAACAAAAACCTGTCGTTTGAACCGAATATGAACATCGCCACACCGCAGAATTACCGTCTCGGTCCGGGTGATGCCGTATATATCGATATTTATGGAGCTTCGCAGAAAACAGTGGAGAGCACAGTTTCGCCAGACGGATTTGTTACCATCGATGGATACGGACCTGTGCAGGTTAGCGGATTGACAGTGAGCGAGGCTAACGCAAGATTGCGCTCCACATTGGGGTCAAGGTACAGCAGCTCGCAAATAAAGCTTACTGTAGGTGAGACACGCTCTATCATGGTAAACGTAATGGGAGAGGTGAAGACACCGGGAACATACACGTTGTCGGCTTTTGCTACTGTGTTCCATGCCCTGTATATGGCTGGAGGAACAAACGATCTTGGTACACTGCGTAATATAAAGGTATATAGAAACAACCGCCTCGTGTCTGTTGTGGATATCTACGATTATATGCTCAACGGTAAGCTTACAGGTAATGTGCGTCTCGCCGACAATGATGTCATCGTGGTCGGACCATACGATTGTCTTGTCAATATCACAGGTAAAGTGAAACGCCCGATGTGGTATGAGATGAAGAAGAACGAGAGTGTTGGTACTATATTGAAATATGCCGGAGGATTCACTGGCGATGCATACAAAAAGTCCGTAAGACTTATTCGTAAAACTGGCAAGGAATACTCTGTATTCAATGTGGACGAGTTTGACATGAGCTCATTCCATCTTGCAGACGAGGACTCTATCAGCGTAGACTCAATCTTGCCGCGTTATTCTAATATGGTAGAGATAAAGGGAAGCGTGTTCCGTCCGGGTATGTATCAGGTGGGTAGCGACATAAATAGTGTGCGCACTTTGATTGAACATGCCGAGGGATTGAAGGAGGAAGCGTTTACGGCTCGTGCCGTGATGCACCGTATGAAGGCTGACCGTACTCTTGAGGTAATACCGGTAGATGTGGAAGGTATACTTGCTGGTAAGGTTGCTGATATGCCGCTGCAGCCAAATGATGTTCTCTTCATTCCAACAAAACAGGAGATGATGGAGGAGCAGACTATAACTATCCACGGCGAGGTGAACTATCCGGGTATATACAAATATGCTTCTAACGAGACTCTTGAGGACTTCGTACTACAGGCTGGAGGATTGAAAAACTCAGCTTCTACGGTAAAGGTGGATGTGGCACGCCGCATCATTAATCCAAAGGCTCTCGCTACAGATTCAATAACGGCTTATACTTATAGCTTCGCACTGAAAGATGGTTTCGTTATTGACGGCAAACCTGGTTTCAAGCTCATGCCTTTTGATGAAGTTTATGTGCGCAAGAGTCCTGGTTTCTCTAAACAGCAGAATATTACCGTTGACGGTGAGGTTATGTTCAGTGGTACTTATACGCTTGCCAAGAACAATACTCGACTGAGTGATGTTATCAAGGCTGCCGGAGGTGTCAACGACCGTGGATATGCAGCTGGAGCAACTCTCGTACGCCGTATCAATGAGAGTGAGCGCAAGCGCTTGGAGGCTGCCCGGAGAATGGCACTCGAACAGTATGAGCAGGTGGCTGCCGAAGAGGCTGCAAAGACAGGACAGAAGGTTGATCTCACCAACAGTGAAAGGCTGAGAAAGTTCCAGATTGAGGATACTTACTCTGTAGGTATCGAACTCGACAAGGCTATCGCTCATCCAGGAGGCGACGAGGATATTGTGCTTCGTGAGGGCGACCGCATCGTTGTTCCGCAGTACACTGGAACCGTGAAGATAAACGGTGAGGTGATGTATCCTAACACCGTAGGCTTCGTTAAAGGCAAGAAGGCAAGCTATTACATCGACCAGGCTGGTGGATTCAGTAACAAGGCAAAGAAACGCCAGTCTTACATTATATATATGAATGGTACTGTGGCAAAGGTTTCTCACAATGCCAAGCCAATGCCTGGATGCGAAATCGTTGTTCCTGCAAAGGCAACAACAAAGCTGAGCATTGCCGAGACAATGACTATCGGAACTTCTGTTGCTTCTATCGCTACGATGATTGCTACGCTGGCTAATATATTATAATATGTAGTGGGCAATGCGGAGCTGTATTTCCACAATGTGATGTATCTCATCTTCAAGATTATGGGATTCTACATACAGGTGGAACGCCCCGTGAGTGATGGCAGGATAGATGCCGTAATCCAGACCGACGACCACATATATATAATAGAGTGCAAGCTCGACAAGTCGGCTGATGAGGCTCTCCGGCAGATAGAAGAAAACAATTATGCTGCTCCGTTCCAGATGGACAGGCGAAAACTCTATAAGATAGGACAGAACTTTTCTACGGAGACGAGGGGAGTGGAGGAGTATAAAATGATTGACATCAGATGATGATAGTTCCTTGACAATAAAAATATAAACATGGCATTGAATAAAATAAAGAGCATATTTAAGACTGATGATGCGCGCAGTGGAAATGTGCGTATCAATATCTTGTATTCTGCAATCTTGAAGATTGTAGGACTGAGCTGTTCTTTATTTATTGTACCAGTTACTTTGGGGTATCTTAATAATGAGGTTTATGGTATATGGCTGACAATGTCGTCTATATTGTTCTGGTTTACGTTCTTTGATGTCGGGCTTGGCAATGGTATGCGTAATTACCTTGCTGAGGCTTTTTCCATGAAAGATTATGACAAGGCACGCTCTTATATATCAACTACTTTTATAATGCTTTTGGGCCTTGCTCTAATCATTGCTCTTGTTGCTATTGTGCCAGTGTCGTTGCTTGACATGAACTCGCTGTTCAATACTTATGCTGTCTCTGGCACTGAACTGAGAAAGGTGCTTATAGTCGCTTTGGTATTTACTTTCGCCTTATTCGTTGTTAAAAATATCGGACTTGTCTTTGTTTCGATGCAGAAATATGCCGTAAATGATTTGTTGAGCGTTTCTGGCAGCGTATTGGCTTTACTCGTCGTATATGTATTGACAAAAGTAACTGAAGGCAATCTTATGTATGTTGTGCTTGCGTTTACGGGGATACCAGTGGCTGTATATGTCTTGGCGTCAATACCTGTATTTGCTAAGTACAAGTATCTTCGTCCGTCTATAGCGAGCCTTGACTATAAGCTCGGTAAGAAAATTGTTGGTAAGGGACTTGGCTTTTTCTTTATTCAGATTACAAGTTGTCTCGTAATATATGGTTCTTCAAATCTCTTTATTACGCAGTTTTGCGGACCGTCAGATGTTACGGTATATAATATTGCATATAAGTTCTTTAATATGTTGGCTATTGCATATACGATAGTCATTTCGCCAATGTGGAATGCTTATACGGATGCTTACGTGAAGGGAGATATGCAGTGGATTGACAAAACATTTAGGAAAGCAATGAAATTCTGGGCACTTTCTGTTCTATGTGGTGTTATGATGCTTTTAACTTGTAATTTCTTTTATGCTTTATGGGTAGGCGATGCCGTTACAGTACCATTGTCGGTTTCTGTTGTTGTGTTCCTGTATATAAGCATGTTTAACTTGAATAACTGCGTAACGTATCTTTTGAACGGACTGAATAAAATTAGAGTGCAGATATATACATCCGTGTCTTTTACGGCTGTATATCTGGTCATTGTTAATATTTTTTGTAGCAGTTCGGGAATTGTAGGTATAGTAGCGTGTATGGCTATATGTTATGCACTTATGGCTGCCATTCATTTTTACCAGTGTCGTATGCTGATAAAAGAGAAGGCTAAGGGGATATGGAATAAATAATAGAAAGGAACAAAATGGCAAACAAGATAAGTGTTATTACAGTCGTTTACAACGATGTTGAAAATATTCGAGCCACGATGGAGAGCTTCTTCTCGCAAACGTGGAAGGATAAGGAATATATCGTTATTGACGGAGGCAGTACCGATGGTACGGCGGATATAATAAAGGAATATGCCGATCGCTTGGCTTATTGGTGTTCGGAGAAGGATAAAGGTGTTTATGATGCTATGAACAAAGGTATAATGCATTCTAAGGGAGAATGGATTAATATATTGAATTGTGGTGATTTTTTTGCTTCAGAAACTTCTTTGGAAGATGCTATAAGTAATTGTAAACCAGAAAATGCTGATATTATATATGGTGATAGCCTAATGTTGAAAAATGGAAATGTTTTTTACAGGCCGACTACGGATAATGTGCGCTTGTTATCGAGAATACCTATATATAGGCATGGATCTTCACTTGTAAGAGCTGAAATTCATAAATCTCATTTATTTGATTTATCTAAAAAAAATGTTTATGGTTTTGCTCTCGACTGGTATTTGATTTATACCCTATATAAAAACAATTTTAGGTTTGTAAGAACCAATGCTGTAATTGAGACTTATGATATGGAGGGAATGTCGAATCAGCCATTGAAGGGTGAGGTCCTTAATTACAGGATAATATCGAGTGATGGCTTTTCTTTCGGAAAATTATTCTATTTTATAAAGTCTTATGCTCGAACCGCATTCATTAATAGCTCATTATATAGAGCATTGTGCAAATTCGTGCTTGGGACATATACTAATACAATTGTTCCACATCTGCCGATATGGCTTTTTAGACGAAAGGCTTTAAGTATAATTGGTACTGCTATTGGAAAAAAGACATATATTGACAGGCATTGTCATATTATGAGTCCTAATAAGTTAAAGGTTGGAAAATATACTCATATAAACCGTATGACCACATTGGATGCAAGGGGTGGATTGACGATAGGAGACAGTGTCTCAGTATCGCATGGTGTAATGATTATGTCAGGCAGTCATGATTTTAATTCAAGACAATTTCTTGTACGTTTTCTTCCTATAACAATAGGAGATTATGTATGGATTGGTTGTGGCGCTATTATATTGCAGAATGTTACAATTGGCAAAGGTGCTGTTATTGCAGCAGGAGCTGTTGTTACAAAGGATGTTCCTCCTTATGCAGTTGTTGGTGGAATACCTGCGAAAATAATAGGGCATAGGAGTGAAGATTTGAATTATAAATGTAAACCATAGGATATAACAAAGTTGATTTATTTGTGGTATATATGAAAAAT